>SVTZ01000016.1 GCA_015063525.1 Oscillospiraceae bacterium | reverse complement strand
GGTTGCAATTATGGTAGGCAGCGGAGTTGGAGCAAAGCTTGGAGTACTGTTTAAGAATGCCGAGGCCTTGGAGCTTACCGGCAGGGGCAGAATAGTCGCCCTCGACAAGACAGGAACTATAACCAAGGGTCAGCCTCAGGTGGTTGACGTTATACCTGCACCCGGCATTTCGGAGAGCGAGCTGATAAACTGGGCCTATGCCGTAGAGAAAAACAGCGAGCATCCCTTGGCACGCGCGGTATGTGAATACGCCAGGGGGAGGGTGGCAGTCTCTGACGTCAGCGATTTTGAGGCTCTTTCGGGAAGCGGCGTGCGCGCAAGTCTTGATGGAGCAGAGCTTTACGGCGGAAGCTATAAGTTTATTTCGACCATCACCGATCTCTCGGCATTCGGCGCCGACTATGAAAGGCTGTCGGGAGAGGGGAAAACACCGCTGTTCTTCATTCGTGACAAAAAGCCTCTTGGAATGATTGCGGTGGCAGACACTGTTCGACCTGACAGCGCCGAGGCTATTGCGGATATGAAGGCTATGGGACTTCGAGTGGTTATGCTTACCGGCGATAACACGCGCACTGCGGAGGCAATTGGCAAGGAGGCAGGCGTCGACGAGGTTATCAGCGAGCTTCTTCCTGACGGTAAGGAGGCGGCAATTCGCAAGCTTTCCGAGGAAAACAAGGTTATTATGGTAGGCGACGGCATTAACGACGCTCCTGCCCTTACCCGAGCAGACGTCGGTATGGCTATCGGCGGCGGTACTGATATCGCCATCGAATCGGCTAACGTTGTTTTGATGCGTGACAGCCTCTCCGACGCGCTGGACGCAGTTCGTCTCGGTCGCTCGGTGCTTCGAAATATTTATCAGAATCTGTTCTGGGCATTTCTTTACAATGTAATCGGTATTCCTCTCGCCGCGGGTCTTTTCGGTCTTGAGCTTGATCCGATGTTTGGCGCTGCGGCGATGAGTCTATCCTCATTCTGTGTTGTGACAAATGCCCTTCGCCTTAATGCCTTTAGGCCAAAATATAATAAAACAAAGAAAAAAGATCATAATCAAGAGGAAAAAGAGGTAAAGCAAATGAAAATCACAATGAAGATCCAGGGGATGATGTGCCCTCACTGCGAGGCGAGAGTTCGCGACGTTCTCTCTGCGCTTCCCTGTGTTGAACTGGCTGAGGTCAGCCACGAAAAGGGTCAGGCAGTTATCACCACAAATGGAGACTGCTCCGCCGAGCTTCTTACCAAGACTGTAACCGACGCCGGATACAAGGTGCTTTCGGTTGAATAATAAAAAGATCCGAGGAGATTAAATCTTCTCGGATTTTTTAAAAATTTTGTTCATTTTGTCCATTGAAATTTACCCCTGTTTTGTGGTAAAATAGAAGTGTAAAAAAGCATTGGAGAGGATTTATGCATAGGATCGGTGACAATATTATGTACGGCGCAAGCGGCGTTATGACCATAGTTGATATACGGGAGGAGTCAATTGGTGATGTCTCTCGAAGCTACTACGTTCTTTGTCCGACGCTTATTCGCTCGGACTCGCTTACCTTCGTGCCGATGGATAATGAAAAACTGGTCACGTCGATGCGCCCCTTGATCAGCCGCGAGGAGATTATTACACTTCTTCGAGAGTCGAAGGATGCGCCTGCTCTTGAATGGGTAAAGGAAAATCGCGCACGTCAGGATCGATTCAAGAAGATTATGGAGTCGGGTGATCGTGCGGGAATGATAGCAATGATCCGTGCAATTGATGAAAGCGCGGCACGCCGCGAGGCTGAGGGAAAGAAGAACTTCCTATCGGACGAAAATGCAAAGCAAAAGGCCGAGAAGCTTCTGTTCTCCGAGTTTTCATTAGTCCTCGGTATTCCCGAGGAGGAAATCCCCGCATTTATTGAGAAGGAAATGCAGTAATTTTATATAGGAAAAGCCGAGGCGAAGGCCTCGGCTGATTTGTTATATTACCAATACAGCTCCCATTCGGGGTCAAGCATACGGTGAAGGGCTTCCATATAGAAATAGTCGCCCCAGATATTCATCTCGTCAACGCCCTCGTTTCCGGGCTTGTTATAGGTTCCGTGGAGCAGAAGGCCGTTTGCATTGGGAATATCCTTGGTAGTGTAGTTGTCGATAAGCGAGTTCATTATGTTAACGCAGGCCTGCTTGCAGGTCTCGAGCATAGGATCGTCCTCGTCCATATGCTTTATTCCCTCAAGCATAGCGCAGAGAGCAATTGCCGCGCTTGATGAGTCTCTCGGCTCGCCCGAGCCGTCGGTAAAGGAGAGATCCCAATAGACTATATAGTCCTCGGGAAGGTAGTCGAGATAATAGGCAGTTGCGGCCTTGAAGGTCTCGATAGCCGCCTCGTCCTCTTCGTAAATATAGGTGAGAAGCGGTCCGTACATTCCCCACGCCTGACCTCGCGACCAGGTGGAGTCGTCTCCCGCGCCTTGGTGTGTAACTCCCTTAAGCGGCTCGCCTGTTTCGTAGTCAAAGTAGTATGTGTGATAGGTGCTTCCGTCGGGGCGGTAGGATACGCTCAGGGTTGTCTGATAGTGCTTTAAGGCTATATCTCTGTATTTTGTGTCACCGGTTACCTCGCTTGCCCAGTGGAGCAGGGAAATATTCATCAGGCAGTCAACGATCAAGCGATAGTTGGAGGTTGAGCCGACGTTGCCCCACGCCTGAATAAACTGTCCTTTTTCATTAAATCTGGTTATCAGATGGTCGGCGGCCATAATCGCCGCCTCCTTTGCCTGCTCGTTGCCCGTCAGCTTGTAGGCTGCAACGCAGGAGGGCGCAAAAACGAAGCCCATATCGTGGTGATTTACGCCGACCTTGTTTTTTATTCTGTCGTAGTAGGAGGGTATCTGCGAGGTGGCAACGTTCTTGTATTTTTCGTCGCCTGTCAGCTCGTAAGCATGCCAAAGAATACCGGTCCAAAAGCCGGTATTCCAACCGGAATTATTTTTAACGGCGGAATAGACGTTATTTGTGCTTGAGTGAGAGGGAAATCTGTCTGTGAAGGTGGGAAGAGCGTAGTCTATCTTATCAAGAGCCACCCCGAGAGCGTATTCAAGCTTTTCACGGGTGAGCTCGCCACCGATAAGGTCCTCGCCGCCATTTTCGGTATCCTCGCTCTCGGTATCTTCTTTTTCGTTGGTTTCACCGTTGCCGCCGCCTTCATTTTCGGTGTTTTCGTTTTCGCCGTCTTCTGCACCGTTCTGCTCACCGAAGCTAATGCAGGAGAAGAGCAGGCTTACAGATGAAAGAAGCATTATGATAGTAAGTATAAGGGCTAAAATCTTTTTCATTTTTTTCTCCAAATAAGCAACCCCCGCCGATGTGACGGGGGTAGGGATATAATTACTTCTGAAGAAGGTGGATGGCAAATCCGCATACTTCGTCCTTGAAGTAAACGAACTTGGGCTTGCCGGTCTTGTCATCGTAGGTGATGCTGGACTCGTCGAATTCGAAGCCCATTCTCTTGAAGTATGCCATAGCGCGATCAACGAAGTTGGTGCGAATAGCGATGTGGCCGCACTTGCCGGGGCCCTTAGCGTGCATAAACTCGAAGGCGTCGCCTGCGAAGGTAGACTTGCTGGTCTCCTTAAGGGGCATACCGAACATAGCGCCAAAGAGCTTCGCGCCCTTTTCGGCCTCTTCCTTGTTCTCGTTGTTGATGCCCATGTGAACGAACTC
Source organism: Oscillospiraceae bacterium (assembly GCA_015063525.1). Classification (GTDB taxonomy): domain Bacteria; phylum Bacillota; class Clostridia; order Oscillospirales; family CAG-272; genus UBA1740. Next base: position 20,157 of record SVTZ01000016.1, on the reverse strand, counting down.
AAGTCCGAGCATCTTCTTAACAGCGTCCTTGGTGAGCGCGGTGATCTCGTCCCACTTCTTATCCTTAACAAGCTGGTCCGCAACCATAAAGGAGCCGCCGCAAGCAACTATCTTGTTAAACTTGAGGTATTCGAGAAGGTTGTCTGCATTGATACCGCCGGTGGGCATAAAGGTAAGCTGACCGTAGGGAGCAGCCATAGCCTTAAGCATCTTAAGACCGCCTGCAGCCTCTGCGGGGAAGAACTTAACAGTGGTAAGACCAAGCTCAAGAGCTGCCTCAACGTCGGAGGGATTAGCACAGCCGGGAAGCATAGGAACGCCCTTGGAGAGCGCGTATGCGGTAACCTTGGGGTTAAGACCTGGGGAAACAAGGAACTTACTTCCTGCAGCGATGGCCGCATCAACCTGCTCGGTGGTGAGAACTGTGCCCGCACCTACAAGCATCTCGGGATAAGCGTCGGTGATCCTCTTGATAGCCTCAGCTGCGCACGCAGTTCTGAAGGTGATCTCAGCTGCGGGAAGACCGCCGTCGATAAGAGCCTTCGCGAGCGGAACTGCGTCGTCTGCATTCTCGATCTTGATTACGGGAATAAGGCCGATGGAATAAAGTTCTTTGATCATATCGTTCATTTCTTTTGATACTCCTTTTAACATAGTATATCACCTTAATTATACAATATTTATTTAGTGCGGAGAATTGCAAAAATTGCTATTTACTATTGCAAATATTGCTATAAGCTGTTGCTTTGCAAAAAAACTTGTTGATCGGCCGGATGTTATTGACAAAATAGCAGTTTTGTAATATAATTATTCTAATAAATTAGAAATGAGGCCGATATGAAAAAGCGTGTTGCCGTTATTACCGAGGATCAGATCCTCTTTCAAAAAATATATTTGATTTTAAAGTCTATTGCCCTTGTTCAGCCTTTTGTCGGAGGCGAGGATATCTGCCTTTGGGATGCCGACAGCGCCGTGGGGGCGGCTCCGGAGGGCGCTCTGACCATTGGCAGGTCGGGTGTCGACCTTGTAAGACCCTTTACCGAGGAGGAGCTGACTGCGCTTATTCTTGAGTCGGGGGATGGCGGAGCCTTGCTCACCCTTGGCGAGAGACAGGCCTTTCTCCGCGACAGGGAAATAAGGCTTACTGAGGTGGAGTTTACTCTGCTTCGTTGTCTTATGTGCGCTTCCGGCGAGTACGTCAGCCGCGATAGACTGATATCCGAGGTCTGGGGAGAGGGGGCCGACGGCGGAGTACTTAACGTGTATATCCACTATCTGCGCGAGAAGCTTGAGACCGAGGGAGAGAAGATCATAATTTCATCAAGAAAATTCGGCTATAAAATAGACGAGAGATTTATTAAGGAAAGGGGGATAACGGCTGATGCTTAAAATAGTTAGAAGCGGATTTTCCTCCGCGGCGAGAGATGCCTTTACAAGCTCTATATCTGTCAGGTCGGCCGAAGGACTTCGAAGTTGTCTTATCGTGCCCGAGCAGCAGACGGTTATGGCTGAGAGCCTGATGTCGTTTGCTCTTCCTCCCTCGTCGGCACTTTGCTTTGAGGTGACGAATTTCACGAGGCTTGCAAATACCACATTCCGCGCGCTGGGCGGTTTGTCAGGAGAGTATTGCGACTCGGCTAAGAAGGCACTAATAATGTGGCGCACGCTTACCGAGCTTTCACCAACTCTTTCTATGACCGCAGGCAGACGTGAGATAAACGCCGGTCTTGTGGAACAGGCGCTTGCTGCCGTATCCGAGATGCAGAGTCAGGGGATTCAGCCCGCCTCTCTTGCCGAGTCGGAGCTTATGGACGCAGTGTCGGACGACAACAGACTTTCCGCAAAGCTGCGTGATCTTTCAAGCATTTTTGCGCTATACAAAAAGCTTCTTGGCAGCCGATATGCTGATACCGGAGACGATGCCGAGGCAATGATAAAAAAGCTTAGGGAAAATCCCGATTTCCTCAGCGATACAGAGATATTTATCGACGGATTTACCTCCTTTACCGAGCCGCAGTACAGACTTATCGCTTTTTTATCGGCGAGAACCGACGTCAGTGTCTCGCTAACCCTGCCTAAGGGCAGAGAGGAGGCCTTTGAGTTCTCCGAGATCGCCGAGTGCCAGCGCAGACTCATATCCTCCGCGAGAAAAGAGAACGCGGATATCAAGCTCTCACGAGAGGAGGGCTACGGCAGAAGGGGCAAGGAGGCTCTTTCTGAGATTTGTGGTCTTTTGTGGTCGACAATCAAGCCGAATGACAAGATAAGTTTACAAAATGTCGAGGATTTACGCATTTTTGAGGCGAAAAACCCTTATGAGGAATGCTCGTTTGTCTGCGATGATATCAGGCGTAGGGTTATGAACGGTGCGAAATATTCCGACTTTGCTATAGTGGCAAGGAGTGCGGATAAGTACGATGGAATTCTCGATACCGCACTTGCGAGCGCGCATATTCCCGCCTTCACCTCTTACAGAAGAGATATACAGGAATTTGAGGCGATAAAGCTGATATACACCGCCTATTCGGTCTGCCGAGGCTTCAGGCGTGAGGACGTTATTAGTTACGCTAAGTGCTCGCTTTCCGGTGTTCCCAGAGAGGAGTGCGACGAGTTTGAGATGTACGTAAACAAGTGGCAGATAAACGGCAGGCGCTTTACTGACGGTGTAGTGTGGAATATGAACCCACAGGGTTACACATCTTATAGAGACGATGACACCGATGAAAAGCTTCTGCGCATTCATAACGTGCGTGAGAGGATAATTTCTCCGCTTTCGGAGTTTTCGGAGCGTGCGGGAGAGGCAAAAAGCGTAAAAGAACAGGCTGAATGTCTACTTGATTTCCTTTTGAAAATAGACCTTCCGTCAGCTCTTGAAGACCGTGCCGACACCCTGCGTGAAATGGGGGAGATCTCTCTTGCTGAGGATAACCGCGCACTTTGGAGACTTATCTGCTCAGCGCTTGATACCCTCGTCACCGTTCTCGGCGATCTGTCGACAGACACAGACGGCTTCCTATCTCAGCTTAAAGTGGTATTTTCGGCCACCGATATCGGGCGTATTCCCGCCTACGTTGATCAGGTCACTGTGGGCAGCGCCGATATGCTCAGACTCTACGAAAAGCCTTACGTTTATCTTATAGGCGTGAATGCGGGAGCCTTTCCCGCGACCGTCAGCGAGCGCTCCTATTTCTCTGAGAGGGACAGAAGGATACTGTCACAGCACGGACTTTCCATCGCTCCCGAGCTTGAGATAAAGGGCGCAAGAGAGCTTTATATCTTCAGCCGCGCCTTCTCCTACGCTACCGAGAGCGTTACGCTGTCTTACTCGTCGGCTGATACGAAATTTAAGGCCACCGAGCCGTCAGAGGTTATCGGTAGGATCTCTCTGCTGACCGAAAAGGACGTTCTGCCCGTTAAGATTTCCTCGCTTGATGTACGCGACAGGCTTTTCTCTCCAAACACGGCTCTTGAGAGCGTTGGCGAGCTCGAGGGAAGCTATCCGTCGATAAGAGAAGCTCTTATCAGGTCGGGCTACGGACGAGAGGTTGAAGTGCTTGAAGGCGAGATTTCAAACGGTAACGCAAGGCTCGGCAGAGATATTCTGAAGGGTATGGCCGATCGTCCTCTGTCTCTGACGCAGACCAGGATCGACTCTTACGTTAATTGTCCCTTCGGCTATTTTTGTAGGTATACGATAGGCCTTAGCGCCGACGAGCGCGCAGAGTTTGACGCCCGAAGCATAGGATCATTTATCCATGGAATTCTCGAGAATTTCTTCCGTGCGCTCTCTGAGGAGGGAAGAAAATCAGGAGAGCTTTCCCGCGATGAGCGTGCCGAGTTAACTAAGAAAGCGGCGGAAAAATATATTGCCTCGCTTGGCGACGACGTTATCGAGGCATCAGTAATGACGAGGATAAAGATAGAGAGGCTTTGCCGCGCGGCCATGCCTGTGGTTGACGGTTTATGCGACGAGTTCCGCGAGTCGGCCTTTGAACCGAGATTCTTCGAGCTCCGTTTAAGCTCAAACGATGAAAATGCCCCCGACCCAATAAAAATCAGAACCGTGGAGGGCGACGTCACTATTTACGGTGTTATCGACCGCGTTGACGCCTACAAGCGCGGTGAGGACGTTTATATAAGAGTTGTCGACTACAAAACGGGACAGAAGGAGTTCACGCCCGACGATATGGCCGAGGGCGCAAATCTGCAGATGTTCCTATATCTCAAGGCTCTCGTGGAGAGTGAAAACAAGAAATTCCGAGAGAGCGCAGGGGTGGGAAAGGATGGCAGACTTATTCCCGCAGGCGTAATATACGTCAAGACCGCCGTCAGTGACGTAAGGGTCGATACCCCGGATGATGCCTTAGCAGAGTCAGCTGTAAAATCTGCTCAGGAGCGAGAGGGAATGATACTCGATGCTCCGGAGGTGCTATCGGCTATGACGCTCAGATATTCGCCGGTCTACTCACCGCGATATCCCGGGGAGATCCGTGAAGGCAAGCGCAAGTTCCTCTATACCGAGGAAGGCTGGACTGATATAATGGAGACCGTAGAGGGCGCGGTAACAAAGGTCGCAAGCGGTATCCGCGCAGGCGAAATTCCCGCTTCCCCGAAGGAGCAGAAGGGAAAATCTCCTTGCGAATACTGCGAGTTCAAGCCGATTTGCAGAAGAGCGTAAAAAAATGACGCGAATTATTTCGCGTCATTTTTTATTAAATCGAATATTCCTTCGTATACTCTGCGTATTTCGTCTGGAATACCTCGCTGTCGCTCTTGATATGATGAAGGTATTTGTGCATATCGAGCGAGTCCTCGGTGAACAGCTCAATAAGACAGCAGCCTACGTTAGAGCAATGGTCGGATACGCGCTCAAAGTCGTTCAGCATATCTGCAAGTATAAAGCCGTGCTCTATGGTACATTCGCTCTTCTGCAGTCTGATGATATGATTAAGCTTGATCTTGTCGCGCAGATCGTCGACAACCTGCTCGAGAGGCTCGATATTTGTCGCAAGCTCAACGTCGTTGGTTGCAAGGGCGCGCTCGGAAATGTCGATGATGTCGCCTACAGCACGGCGAAGCACGCTCAGTTCTGCCTTGGCATCGGCGGAGAATTCAATCTTCTTGTCGCGGATCTCCTCCGCCGACTCAATGATGTTTACCGCGTGGTCGGAAATACGCTCAAAGTCACCGATAAGGTGGAGTAGCTTGGTGATCTGCTTGGAGTCTGATTCGCTGACGTCCGAGGCGGACAGCTTAACGAGATATGAGCCGAGGGCGTCCTCGTAGTTGTCGGCCTTGTTTTCAAGGTTGCGAACCTGATCGGCTACCTTGGGATCATAGTTATCGAACATTGTAAGCGACTGTCTTAAGGCTTTGCAGGAGATCTGCGCCATTGAGACTGTAACCTCGCTTGCTCTCTGTACCGCGATAGCGGGAGTCTCGATAAGTCTTTCGTCGAGCAGGTTAGCTGTCTCTGCCTCCTCCTTGGAATCCTTGATGGAAATGCGCGCCAGCTTTTCAAGCTGACGGTAGAAGGGCGCGATAAGGATAACCGAGATGATCTTAAAGAGGGTGTGAACGATGGCCACGCCCCACATATCGATAGGCGTGTCGGTAAACAGTATACCGTTAAGCATAAAGCCGCCTACCAGCCAATTTATAAGATAGAAGCCGGACAGGGCGATAACAACGCCGATAATGTTGAAATACAGATGAATAAGTGCTGCTCGCTTGCCGTTTTTGTTAGCGCCCATAGACGAGATCATAGCGGTAACGCAGGTACCTATGTTCTGACCCATAACAATGGGAATTGCCGCACCGAAGGAGATGCCGCCAGTAACAGTCAGTGCCTGAAGAATACCGACAGATGCGGATGAGGACTGAACTACCGCGGTAAGGACAAGACCTGCAAGCAGACCGAGCAGAGGATTTTCAAACATTGTGAGAATGGATACAAATGTGGGATCCGACTTAAGACCGCTTACTGCGCCGCTCATCATATCCATACCCGTCATAAGTATTACAAAGCCAATAAGAATAAAGCCTATATCACGTCTTTTTCCTCGCTTTGCGAACATAATGAGACAGATAGCGATTACCGCAATAATTGGCACCCATGAATCAGGCTTAAGAAGAGCAAGAGCATCAACAACGCCCTCTGCGCTCTCACTGCCAACGCCCGAAAGACCGGTGATCCAGGCGGTTACCGCGGTACCGACGTTGGCACCCATAATTACTCCAACGGCTTGAAGCAGGGTCATCGTACCCGAGTTAACAAAGCCGACGACCATAACCGTAGTAGCCGAGGAGGACTGAATTATAGCCGTAACTCCAAGACCCAAAAGAAAACCCTTAATGGGGCTTGATGTCATTTTACCAAGCGTTGCCTTAAGACCCGAGCCCGCGCTCTTTTTGAGCGAATCGCCCATAAGGTCCATACCGAAAAGAAACAGCGCGAGTCCGCACAGAAGCGGAAGCACCATATTAAGTATTACATCCATATTTTTGCCTTTCTGACTTGTGCGAGAGGGCGGCTTTTTCAGCCGCCCTATGTTGTGAAAACGAACTGTTTATTATCTTCTTTCAATGATATGTAAGGTGGGGTTTACGATCTGGTCGCAAACGGTTACCGAGGTCTGTCTTGCCGACATAAGACGCATACCAATGTTCTCGATAATATTACGTGGAGGAAGAGGCAGATCCTTCATCTCCTTGGAGTTGATCTGCTTGGATTTCGACATAATGGAGATATATCTGTCGTAAATAGTGGAGTTAAGCAGAGCGAAGAGGCCAAAGGCAAGTCTCGGACTAATCTCGGCGTTTTTATCTATAGTATCGATAAAGTTGATCTTGTTGTGGGTGCTTATATACTTGTATGTGGGAAGCTGTGCCGCCATATAGATCGCAGAGTTAACGAAGCGGTCGTCGCTCTTTGCGGGAACACGCTTGATGATGACCATATTCTTGTTTTTTTGAATTAGGGTCTGGTTAACAGGGGCGATATACTGGTGCTTGATGGGCTGAGGGAAGCGAATCTGACCGCCCTTGATAGCCGATGGACGGATAAGCGGAACCGATCCCTTGATGGGTTCGCTAAATAGCAGACCCTCGCATCTTGAGTCAAGCACGAGACCGGTGGACATTTTAAGACCAAGGCTTGACAGTGTCTCGGGAAGGTCGGAGATGTGCTTTACGATCTTGGTGTCCTCAACGCTCTTGGGAAGGGTGAGAGTGCCGTCGCTCTCGTCAATCACGAAGCCGTAGGGAACGGGAGGAAGGTCGGTTGCCTTAGCGCCGTTATCCGTGGAGGTGGTGATATCAACCGCCGCGGTTTTCTCGGCATTTGCATAAGCTAATATAAATGACTTCTTGAGAGGTGTAGCGCGCTTCTGGTTCTTCTGCTTTCCGACAAAGAGGTGTATCTTGCGGAGCGCAAGAGTCTCTGCCATCTCCTTACGGAAGGGCGTAAGTCCTGCAGCGGTTGCAGCGATCGTAGGAAGCATAATAACAAGCTGACCGTCAGCCTCAAGGTGTCTTGCCGCCAGGCGGCAGAAGAGATAGGCCGCGCTTGTCTTAAGCTGGGTAACTCCTCCGACAGCCTCAGCCTCAGGCGAGTGCTTGTCTATAAGATCAAGGGGAGGGTTGCAAAGGATAATGTCGAACTTGTCCTCGTGCATCTCGTCGAAGAGAGCTACAGTGTAGTGATTCTTCGAGTCGGTGAGATAATTCTCCTCGTAAACGGTAACGTAAAGCTTTGCGCCGTAGTCGTGGCGGCACTTCTTTCTGATGCGCTCAAGGTTATCGTGAAGCATAGGAAGGAAAACGGGATCGTTTTCGTAGCAGGTGATAAAGATCTGCTTTGCGGCGGGACATCTTTTGCAGACCTCCTCGATAGCGGCTGCCGCCAGAATACCGGTGCCTGCGCCCGGATCAAGAATAGTGTATACGGTTTTCTTGTCGTCGAGAGATAGCATACCTGCCATAAGGCGCGCGGTGTCCTTTTTGGTGAACAGACGGCCGAGACGGATGTTCTCGCTCTTGGATTTTTCTCTTATAAGCTTATTTGTATTTCTTACGGCTAAGCTGAGCATAAATACCTCCAAAAAATTCTGCCTTGAATTATCAACTATTATTTTAACATAAAAGAAACGCCTTTTCAAGACATTTTTTAAGTTTTTTTATCAAAAATATTGCAAAAGCCGTCGAAAGATGCTATACTATTAAATGGCAAGTAATATAATAAGCTTAATTATCCTTCGGACGGGCATATCCCGCCGGAAATGAAGGGAAGGTATATATCAATGAATGAAAAGAATCAGGGTACGGTTCTGAAATTCCTCCATTGCGGAGATATCCATCTTGACACGCCCTTTATGGGTCTCGCTCCCGAGAAGAGTGACGAGCGCAGATTAGGTCTGCGCCAGAACTTTATGAAAATGATGGACTATGTCCGCGGGGCAGGTATTCATTACGTGCTTATAAGCGGCGATCTTTTTGAGACCGAGTGCGCTACTAACAGCACTGCAGAGCTGCTTATCCGCGAGTTCCGAAACAGTCCTGACACCAAGTTCATTATAGCTCCCGGTAAGTACGATTGCTATGAGAACAATCCCATATATACATCGGGCAGACTGCCCTCTAACTGTTACGTATTCTCCTCCGATAAGCTTGACCGCTTTGATTTTGAGGAGGATAAGGTGGTAATTTACGGTTGGGCATTTATGGGCGAGACGCTTGCTGACAGCCCTCTTTACAAGAGAACCGTCGGCGACAGCTCTAAGATAAATATGGTCTGCGGCTACGCTGATCTTGACGGTGAGCTTAGCAGAGAGCTTTGCCCCGTATCCACCGCTGATCTGAAGAGATTTGGCGCGGATTACTATGCCTTCGGCTCAAGACACGAGGGAGGTGAGTTCGTTAACCTGGGATCTTCTATGTACGGCTATTCGGGCGCACTTGAGTCCACCGGCTTTGACGAGCCCGGCATCGGCGGCGCTAAGCTTATCACCGTTAAGTACAAGGGCGGCGAGATGTCTATGGACGCAAAAAATCTGTCCTTCGGTCAGATCGTTTTCCATAAGGAGATCATTGACGTTAGCGGTCTCGAGACAAGCAACGATATTATCAACCGCATCAGCCATCTCGTAAGCGAGAAGAAGTACGGCAAGGAAACCGCACTTTATCTTGAGCTTACCGGTGAGATCGATCCCAGATTTATTATTCCTAAGAACCTTGGCAGCGACACCTACGGTCTTTATTCCTTCGAGATGAAGGACAAGACTCTTCCTCTCCACGGCACCCAGCCCTTCAGACGCGATATGTCCGTAAAGGGCGAGCTCTTCCGCCAGCTTCTTCCGATGCTTGAAAGCGAGAACGAGGACGAGCGCCTTCTTGCTGCCCGCGCCTTCCGCGAGGGCTTGGCTGCTCTTGAGAACCGCGAGATTGATACTTAATAATTACTAAATAATAAAAGGCAACTGTCAAAAAAACAGTTGCCTTTTTCGCTGCCCACCAACAATTATTTTATCATAAATTTTAGTGGCTGTCAATAGAATTTTACAAATTAGAGCATATTTTACAGTTTGTACATAACTATCAAAAATATTTGTGAAAATTTTATGAAAACTATTTATTTTCCACAAATTATATGCTATAATAAAAATGCGGAGGGGAAATGCTCCGCAGCCGAAAGGCTTATGAGCTCTAATCCCTCCCGTAAGAACTCAGGAAAGGATACCCCACGTGGGGGTGCTCTCTTAGGAGAGTGGTAACAGTATGAAGATTACGATTTACGGCAAGCAGATGAGCGTACGCGACAGTCTCAAGGAAGCGGTTGAAAAGAAGCTTTCGAAGTTCGACAAGTTCTTTGGCCCTGATACAGAGGCATTCGTCACCTGCAAGGTTCGCAAAGGAGTAAAAATCATCGAGATCACCGTAAATTACGGCGGTACCACCTTCCGCTGCGAAGAGGAGAACGAGACCTTTATCACCGCGCTTGACAGAGCTGTCGAGGGACTTGAAAGACAGATTAGAAAGAACAAGACCCGCGTTGAGAAGATGGTTAAAAAGAGCGCCATCGAGATCGGTGATTATTATGACGACGAGTACGTTGAGGAGGACGAGTTCGAGATCCGCGTAAAGACCTTCCCCTTCAAGCCGATGACTCCCGAGGAGGCAATTTTGCAGATGAACCTTATCGGTCACGCATTCTATGCCTTCACTGATTCGGAGACCGGCGAGACCTGCGTTGTGTATAAGAGGAAGGCGGGTAGCTACGGACTTATCGTACCCGAGAAATAAGGTTTAATATAAATAAAAATGAAGGGTCGGCGTTTGCCGACCCTTTTTGAATCATTTTATTTCCTTAATCTTCATAATATCATACGGCGTGGTCTGATATACGAAGTAGTTGAGCCAGTTGGTGAAGAGCAGTGTGGCGTGGCCTCGCCAGGTTATCATAGGGGGCTTGGTATCGTCGTCATTCGGGAAGTAATTCTCGGGAACCTTAGGGTTAAGACCTGCCGCCTTGTCTCTCGTGTATTCCTTGTTCAGAGTGTCTGCGTCATACTCCGAGTGGCCGGTGACGAATATCTGTCTGCCCTTCTTGGTGGAGACGGTGTATACGCCTGCCTTGTCGGAGGAGGCAAGGATCTTAAGGCCCTTTACCGCCTCGATGTCCTCGCGGTGTACGGTGGTGTAGCGAGAGTGGGGAACGTAGAACATGTCGTCAAAGCCGCGGAAAAGGATAGAACGCTTGTAGTCCACCTTGTGGGCGTAAACGCCCGACAGCTTTTCCTCCATCATATATTTCTTGATGCCGAAGTGGTAGTAAAGTCCTGCCTGCGCTCCCCAGCAGATGTGAAGGGTGGAGTGAACGTGCGACTTTGACCACTCCATAATCTCGCAAAGCTCTGCCCAGTAGTCCACCTCCTCAAACTCCATCTTTTCAACCGGCGCGCCGGTGATTATCATTCCGTCGTAGTAGTTGTCCTTAACGTCGTTAAACTCCTTGTAGAATGCGAGCAGATGCTCTTCCGAAGTATTCTTTGCCTGATGGGTGCTGGTGCGGATAAGCTCGATCTCAACCTGCAGAGGTGTGTTGCCGAGAAGGCGGGATAATTGTGTCTCTGTGTCAACTTTAGTTGGCATTAAGTTGAGAATCAGTATTTTTAAGGGACGAATATCCTGCTTTATAGCCCGATTTTCTGTCATTACGAAAATGTTTTCGTTTTCAAGCGTTTTTACCGCAGGAAGCTCGTTCGGTATTTTTATCGGCATTATGTCGATTCCTCGTTTCGGTTAGTAATCAGTCGATTGATGCAAGAGCAGCAGCGAGATCCTCTATTAAGTCCTCCGCACTCTCAATTCCGCAGGAATAGCGGATGAGATCGGGAGAAACGCCTGCCGCACGAAGCTCGTCGTCGTTCATCTGTCTGTGGGTAGCGCTCGCAGGGTGGAGACAGCAGGTGCGCGCGTCGGCAACGTGGGTCTCAATTGCGCCAAGCTTCATATTTTTCATAAATTTCTCGGCAGCAGCCCTTCCGCCCTTAACGCCGAAGCTGACAACTCCGCAGGAGCCATTCGGTAGATATTTCATAGCAAGGTCATAGTATTCGTCACCCTCAAGGTTGGGATATTTTACCCAGGTTACATTGGGGTGGCTTTGAAGGAATTTCGCAACCTTAAGGGCGTTCTCGCAGTGCCTTTGCATTCTTACGTGAAGGCTCTCAAGTCCGAGACCGAGAAGAAAGGCAGACTGAGGAGACTGTGTACAGCCAAAGTCACGCATAAGCTGGGCGGTCGCCTTGGTTATAAATGCGCCTTCGAGACCGAACTTGTCAACGTAGGTAACGCCGTGATAGCTCTCGTCGGGAGTGCAGAGGCCGGGGAACTTGCCGGATGCTCTCCAGTCAAATTTGCCCGAGTCAACGATACAACCGCCAACCGCCGAGCCGTGACCGTCCATATACTTTGTGGTGGAGTGTGTAACGATATCTGCGCCCCACTCGAATGGACGGCAGTTGATGGGAGTTGCGAAGGTGTTGTCGATAATAAGCGGAATTCCGTGACGATGAGCAACCTTTGCGTAAAGCTCGATATCAAGCACGCAGAGAGCAGGGTTGGCAATGGTTTCACCAAAAACGGCCTTGGTGTTAGGACGTATAGCCGCCTCAAGCTCCTCCTCGGTGCAGTTAGGAGCAACGAAGGTAAAGTCAATGCCCATGCGCTTCATAGTAACCGCGAAGAGGTTGTAGCTTCCGCCGTAGATCGCGCTGGAGGAAACCACGTGGTCGCCGCAGGATGCGATATTGAAAACGGCGAAGAAGTTTGCCGCCTGACCCGAGGAGGTCAGCATTGCCGCCGAGCCGCCCTCAAGAGCGCAGATGCGAGCCGCAACGGTGTCGCAGGTGGGGTTCTGGAGACGAGAGTAGAAATAGCCCGACGCCTCAAGGTCGAAGAGCTTTCCCATATCCTCGCTGGTGGAATATTTAAAGGTCGTGCTTTGTACTATGGGAATCTGGCGGGGTTCGCCGTTTCCGGGAGTGTAGCCACCCTGTACGCATTTGGTTTCAATTCTTAAATTTTTCTTTTCCATATTTTTATACCTCTATAAGATACATTCATTGAAATTTTAGCATACCGAAGGTGATTTGTCAACAAACTTTTGTTAAATTCTATTTATTTACTTGTTTTAGCTTAGTCATCATCAGTAGCTTCCAAAAGATACCGTGTGGCAAACCTGACGCCTTTTATAAATGCTTCCTGTCGGCAGACGTAGTTAAGCTCTGACATAGATGAGTCATATCTCTCAAACAGAGCCTTCTGTTTTTTGTCAAGGGAATTTATAAGTGTGTTGCCGTGGGTCTCTGCGTCACCTATGATCTCCTTTTCAGCCTTTGACTGCGTTACGTCGATCATATCTATATTGTTCCAAAGCTCGCTTAAAAATTGTTATCCTTCATAATAAAATGCTCCGTTTTTTGGTGTTGTAAAAATATTTTATCATACAAACGTATGAATTGTCAAGGCATACGTTTGTATGTGTGATAAAATTGTATAAACGCATAAAAACAATTGCGTTTTATGTTTGAAAGAGGAATTATATTTATGCATCTTTACCAAAGATTAAAGGACATTCGAGAGGACGCAGACAAAACTCAGGCAGATATTGCAAAGATTTTGAACATTTCTCGTCAGCATTATTCATTGTACGAGCGTGGCGAGAGGGAACTGCCTATGCATCATTTTATGACTCTTGCAAGATACTACAATGTTTCGCTTGATTACCTTGCAGGAATGATCGATACTCCGAGAAAGCTTGATAAATAATTAAGAAGGGACCGTCTTTTGACAGTCCCTTTTCCTTTGTAAAAATCATTTCTAATTTCGAATTTCAAATTCCGAATTTACTTATAAATTTCCACCGCTATGTTCATTTTGCCCTTTTTAGAGAAGGACTGTGTGCCGAGATAGATAAATCTGCCGTGGCCGCGGACGCTGATCTTCTCGCCTTCCTTCGGAATGTACGAGGTGCTTTCAATCTCTCTGCCGCTTGCAAAGACAAGGCGCTTTTTAAAGAGCAGCTGCGCCTCCTCACGGGAGAGCGAAAAGACCTTTGCAACTATGGCGTCAAGACGCTCGCCGTTTGCCTGAACGGTCTTACGCTCGGTGCGGTAAAGCTGTCCATCGGGGAGCTCGGTTGTGACCTCTACCTTCATATCGGTACGCCTTACCTTTGTCAGGTTTTCGGCAATATAGGTCGCGATATCCTCGAGTGCGAAAATATAGCCCACGTTGTCGATTATTACGATATCACCGAGAGTGTCGCGCTCGATGCCGAGGTTAAGAATTGCACCGAGAAAATCCCGATGTGTCAGCTTGTCGGCATATTTTTGGCTGATAGGCTCGGCCTTGATGATGGAAATAGGGAAGGGGAGAGAGTAGCCAAGCTCCTCCTCCGAGCCGAAACGAATTATCACTCGCTCCGCACCCTCGGCGCCGCCAAAGGCTTCGTAATGAATACCGCGAAGCTCTTTTTTTATCTCCGAAAAGGCAGATTGCTCGGCAAGTCCGAGAAAGTCGGTGAAGGTGAATATTCCCGAATTATAAGACTTGCTTGCAAGCTCGAGAAAACGCTTTTTTAAAAGCTCGTTTTCGGCCGTCATATAGTCATATCAACGGGGTAGAGAATTTTAAGCTGGTTGATCTTGCTCTCATACGCCGCGCGGCGCTTTTCCTGGAGGAGAGCCTCTTTTATTTCCGGCGCGATCTCCGCGAAGGGCATAAGCTCCGCCGCCTTCTTGGAGTTAAGCTTGATAAGGTGGTAGCCGAACTGGGTCTTTACGGGTGCTTCGCTTATTTCGCCGATCTCCATAGCGAATACTGCCGTGTCAAACTCGGGAACCATCTGTCCCTTGCCGAAGTCGCCGAGATTTCCGCCGTTTTCCTTGGAAGGGCAGGTGGAGTTTTCAAAAGCGGCCTCCTCAAAGGAGATATCGCCCGACTTGATCTTTGCGAGAAGCTCAAGTGCCTTTTCCTCACTGTCGACGAGAATGTGGCTTGCGTTTACAGTGTCCTCGCTCATAAATCTTTCCTTATTCTGCTCGTAGTAGCCCTCTGCGTCCTTGTCGCTTACGCTGACAGAAGAAATTGCTTTGTCTGCAGCATAGCTGATAAGAAGATTTTCTCTGAGCTTTGCAAGCTCTGCCTTGAAAGCAGGCTCTGCCTCAAGGAGATTTCTCCTTGCGTCAAGAAGGAGAAGCTTGTTGTTAATAAGCTGACCGAGAACGGCCTTTCTGCCTTCGGGATTGTTATAGCTCTGACCTCTTGGGCCGAGACCTGCGAGGAATTCGTTAACATCATCCTCTGTGATAGGCATACCGCCTACGTTTGCAAGTATTTTACTCATTTTTTGTACTTCCTTTATATTAATTATTTCTTAGTCCTTTTGGATAATGATTTTTTACTTTTCCGCTTGATATTTTTCCGCCGCCGAGGGGCACTCCCTCGTAAAGCACGGCGCACCAGCCGTTGTCCGGAAGCGTAGCATCGATTTCCTCTCCTCTAAGATATTTTTCGGTTCGGTAGTCATCTCTAGTCAGATTTTCCTGCCTCTTAAATCGAGCGCCGAAGGCTGAGAAAAGCTGATGATGTGGGAAAAAATTCCCCTTCTTCACTTCGCCCAGCATAACGCCGGGCATAAACACCGAATAGGGCGGCAGGGGAAGATCGTGAGATAGGAGCGCAAGGCTCTCGCCCCACTTGATTATTCTGCCGTCAAGACCTCCCAAAATGTTATCGGAAATAAATTTTCTAAAAACAGCAATTTCCTCTTTTGAAGGAGATTTTACATTCTCTTTGTAAAGTATGGTTGGCAAATTGCTACAATTTTCGTCTTTTTTCAACAAAGCGATGAACTGTCCTTCGCCTTTAGTCAAGTGCGGATAAAAGCGCCTTGCCTCTGTCAGTCCGTCCAGTCCGTCGGAGGTTGCCGCAACTAATTTTTCATTAACAGAGCAGAGCGAAAACTCGGGATTCTTGCGCAAAAACGCTGTTATGACCTCCTCGTTTTCCTCCTTTGAATAGGTGCATGTGGAGTAGAGCAGGTATCCGCCGTCCTTGACGAGGCCGGATAGATTTTTCAGTATCTCCTTCTGCCTTTCTGCGCAGAGAATCACGTTCTCCTCACTCCATTCGCTTATAGCCTCGTCGTATTTTCTGAACATTCCCTCGCCGGAGCAGGGCGCGTCGCAGAGAACAAGGTCAAAATATGATGAAAACATTTCAGCAAGTCTTGCGGTATCAAGCGAGGTTATAAGGGCGTTTTTTATGCCGAGACGCTCGAAATTGCTGACGATTATCTTCGCTCTTTTGGGGACGTACTCGTTGGCTAGCAAAAGTCCCGAGTCGCCTACCGCGCTTGCAAGCTGAGAGGCCTTACCCCCGGGGGCTGCGCAGGCGTCGAGAACACGCCAGCCTTCCTTTATATCAAGGGCTTTTACAGTTGCCATAGCTCCGGGGTCCTGCACGTAGAACATTCCTGCGTGATGCTCGGCGCTTCTTCCTATTCCTTCACAGCTTTCGGGAATAAATCCCTCCTCGGCGTAGGATATAGACGAGAGGAAAAGTTCGGTTTTGTTTAGAAAACCGTCTACCGGAATTTTGGTTGTATTTACACGTACCGCGCGAATACTCGGCTCGCCGAGGGCGGTCTCGAAGGAATCATAATCATCCGAAAGCATTTCCTTCATTCGCTCCTTAAATTTCTCGGGCAGCATTTTTCCCTCCTTCGTCACATTTTCGCGTTTATTATACACCACGGGCGACTTTTTGTCAATGGGCGGGAAAAAACCACTTGCATTTTCTGCTTTTATATGTTAGAATAGAATTGGTATATTATGTACGCTTAAAATGGAGGCAAACCCCAGATGAAATTGGATTTTTACCATAACAAGATAGTGGCAGACACCGTTACCTCGGAGTTTGAGAATGGCTTTCGCAGCGAGCTTCTGCCCATCCTTGAGGAAAAATACGGCGCATTGCTTGAAATACAGATGTATGAGGATTACATATCCGACGAATTGACGGTTGACGGATATTGGTATTACCCCCTCACTCTGCTTATTGCAAGCGGTCCGGTTACTCAGTGGGTTAGATGGCCGCTTAACAAGTTGGATTTTGAGGACGGAGTTCCTTATTCCTTTACAGGCAGGGGAAAAGTCGGCTTTGAGCTTTGCGATGCACCCGCAGGATTTGAGGAAAAACTTTCCGGCAGGGCGAGATATGCATCGGAGGGCAGCGTTAAGGTGCGCGTTGAGATAGTCGGCGGAGATCCCGTCCGTCTGTCGGGAAAGTATTCCCAGACCTTTATTGATGAGATGGCAAGACAGCTTACGTCGGCTATAGAGTCCGCTACAGGAGTTACAGGAATTGCCGACAGCTCTGTCGAGTTGGTTATGGTATTCGCTCCCGGCACTTATATGGAGCATACCTCCGAGAACCTGACCTACCGCAGACTTATGCTTCTTGATAAGGTAAGCGCGCCGAGAGATTTCTGGATACAGTGGACACGCCTTGACGGCGCTGTGGCACATTCGGTATCCTCTCACGTAAACGGCGATAACATTCTTTTTGAGCTTGGCGAGGACGTGGATCAGAAGATCCGCGAAAAGGAGTACAGATATCTCCTCTCCTCCGGCAAGGACAAGTATCATAACTCTATGGGCCGTAAGAAGGTCACCGAATGGCGCGAAGTAATTAAGCGCGCGGCAAAGCGAGGCGAGCTCTCTAAGGTAGAGACCGATTTTGAGCTTGCTCCCGAGACCCTCGAGCTTGAGGAGAGGATCGCAGACCTTCTCGGTAAGAAACCTGCAGAAAGAGGCGGATACGAGAAGGAGGAGATTCCCTTCATCAGCGCGGAGGACGATGAGTTTGAGCGCGCTATGGAAAAGGTACGTATGGTTGTTGAGAGAGGCGCTGATGACAGCGAGAGCGAGCCTGTGTCTTTCTTTGAGATGATCGCTGAGACCGAGGAAGAGACCGACGAGAGCCATTCCGAGACCGCAAAGACCAAGGAAGATATCTGCGAGGATGTTGCAGAAGAATCTTTTGATTATGAGGAGACAGATATTGAACTTGAAGCATTAGACCTTGCGGAGGAGACCGACGAGGATACTCTTGCTGAGATGAGAGCTCTTGAGCCCGACGAAGATGTTTTAGAGATATACGAACCCGAGGACGCCCTGTCCGAGGACTCGGAAGAAGCCGATGAGACGGAAGAGGATGAGGATGAGCCTTCCGATGAGGTTGCTGAGAGGTTAGCTATTCCTGAGGAGGAGCTTCTTCCCGATGAGGAGATGCAGAGCATAGACGAAATTCTCGCCGTGCTTAACGAGGTGTCACTCGGCGAGACCGATGATATTTCTGGGGAAGAAGCTTCTATCGAGGAAACCGCGCAGGAGGACGACGATGAGATTTACTCAACCGAACCCGTAGCTAACGAAGCTCCCATCATAGAAGAGACTGCTATAGAGTCTCCTGTAGCACTTCAGGAGGAAAAAACCGCAGAAATAAGACCTGCGCATACTACCATAGCTGACCGAGTTGCGGATATTCGTGCAGAGCTTGAGACCAAGATCCGTCTTGAGTATGAGAGCCGCGCACGTATCAAGGCCGAGCAGGAACTTGTGGCTCTCAGGCGCGAGCAGCAGAAGCTTAAACTTGAAAACGAGGCTATTGCGGCCGAGGCTAAGAAGGAACAGGAAAGACTTCGCCGTGAGTACGAGCTGCTGCTTGAGCAGACCGAGCGCGCCGCGGCACAGAGAGAAGCAGAGGAGGCACAGCGCCGCGCTGAGGAGGAGCAGCTTCGCGCTCAAATCGAGATGCAGCTGCGCGCAGAGGCGAGAGAGCGTGAGAGACTTGCCGAGGCGGCAAGAATGGCTATAGAGGAGCAGCACAGACTTGAGGCTGAAAATGCCCGCATTGCACGTCAGCGTGAGGAAGAGGAGCGCATCGAGGCCGAAAATCGCAGACGGGAAGAGGAGCAGAGGCAGCTCGAGGCACTTCGTCAGGCTGAGCTTGAGCGTATCCGCCGTGAGGATGAGGAAGCGAAGGCTAGAGCGAGAAATGCAATGCCCGATATGGGTGATGGCAGGTATGCCTACACCTCCAAGAGTGTTAAGCTTCTGTTCCGCAAGAGCGTTGACCCTAATATCACCACACGTATATACGAGATAATGAAGGCCACCGTGGAATACTACGGCAAGGACAGAGTATATCTTAAGATAAAGGCCACCGTTGCCGATTCTCAGACCGTCGTGCTTGACTTTGAGCATATTCCGATTGAGGAGATGGAGCTTCTTGGCAATATTATCAAGATACTCGGCAACAGCGGTCTCGGTATTGCAAAGGCGATAATTGAATAAATCATTAAATATATTATATAATAGCTAAGCTGCCCCGAAAGAGCATTTTGGGGCAGCTTTTTGTCAAAGTTATATAAAAACAACATTTAAACATATAAGAAAATGTGTAAAAATGAGAAAATTTATAAAACCTATTGACAAAGATATATTTTAGTGTTAAAATGTGTTGTAACTGTGCAAATGGGTGAACTATGCCCTTTTGACGGTAACATTACTTTTTGTGAAAGGAGGAAAATCATGCCAACCTTTAACCAGCTCGTTAAGCAGGGTCGTTCCGATAAGGCGTACAAGTCTAAGACTCCCGCGCTTCAGAAGGGCTTCAACGCTCTTAAGAACGCTCCCATCGACCAGTCTGCACCTCAGAGAAGAGGCGTTTGCACCAAGGTTACCACTACCACCCCCAAGAAGCCTAACTCGGCTCTTCGTAAGATCGCCAGAGTAAGACTTACCAACGGAATGGAGGCTACTTCCTACATTCCCGGTATCGGTCACAACCTTCAGGAGCACTCGGTTGTTCTTATCAGAGGCGGACGTGTTCGTGACTTGCCCGGTGTACGTTATCACATTATTCGTGGTACGCTCGATACTCAGGGTGTTGCAAACCGTAAGCAGAGCCGCTCCAAGTACGGAGCAAAGCGTCCTAAGGCTTAAAAGGTACGCCTTTGGACTTAATGTGCTCACGTGCTGTGATGTTAAAGCTGTTTAGATTTTCCTAAACCCAACTATATTACAAACGAGCACTAACGTTTTGGCATAGAAGTATGCCTATTTCGAGTACCTATGATATCATAATCTAATGAAGGAGGGAAGTACAGTGCCTAGAAGAGGTCAAATTTCCAAGAGAGACGTTTTGCCTGATCCGCTCTACAACTCTAAGCTTGTAACAAAGCTTATCAACAACATTATGTATGACGGTAAGAAGGGTGTTGCTCAGAGAATTGTATACGATGCATTCGCTGCTATCGAGGCTAAGAGCGGAGAGAACGCGCTTGATGTATTCGTTGCTGCTCTTGAGAACGTAATGCCCGTTCTTGAGGTTAAGGCTCGCCGTGTGGGCGGTTCTAACTATCAGGTTCCCATGGAGGTTCGCGCAGAGCGCAGACAGACACTCGGTCTCCGTTGGATAATTTCTTATTCAAGAGCCCGTGGTGAAAAGACCATGGCTGAAAGACTTGCCGGCGAGATAATGGACGCTAAGGCAGGCATGGGTGGCGCTTTCAAGAAGAAGGAAGAC
>SVTZ01000107.1 GCA_015063525.1 Oscillospiraceae bacterium | reverse complement strand
TCGGCAACTGCAGGCGGAAAGATCAACATAACAGTTCAGGGACAGTATACCGAATTTTCGGCAATAACCACATCCGATACCACCCTGAAAACAGGCTCTTACGTAAGAGTCGTTGCCGTTGATGAATCGGGTGTGCTTGTGGTCGAGCCTCTTGAAAGTAAAAATAATAATAAATAAAATAAAGAAAGGACAATTACTATGAAAAACTTGTTCACATCACTCAATGCACCCGCTGCGGGCGGTATGGATCCCGGTATTGTAATGCTCGTGATCGTTCTCGCGGCTTTGGTGTTCACCATCGTTCTTACAGTGCTTTCGCGTTATAAGAAATGTCCCTCCGATAAGATCATGGTAATCTACGGTAAGGTCGGCTCCAACAAAGACGGCACAGCCCGCTCCGCTAAGTGTATTCACGGTGGCGCTTCCTTCGTATGGCCTATCGTTCAGTCCTACGAATATCTGGATCTTACGCCCCTTTCTCTCAGCGTAGACCTTACAAATGCTCTTTCGAGACAGAACATCCGTGTTGACGTTCCCTCGAGATTTACCGTTGGTATCTCTACCGAGCCCGGTATCATGCAAAATGCCGCTGAAAGACTTCTCGGTCTCAAGCTCGTTGAGATCCAGGAGCTTGCAAAGGATATTATCTTCGGTCAGCTTCGTCTCGTAGTTGCTACTATGGAGATCGAGGAGATCAATACAGACCGTGATAAGTTCCTTGACGCAGTTTCGGGTAACGTTGAAACCGAGCTTAAAAAGATCGGTCTTCGTCTTATCAACGTAAACGTAACCGATATCAATGATGAGAGCGGATACATAGCTGCTCTCGGTAAAGAGGCAGCTGCAAAGGCTATAAACGACGCGAAGATCTCTGTAGCGCAGGCAGACAGAAACGGTGCTATCGGTGCGGCAGAAGCAGAGATGCAGCAGAGAGTAAGCGTCTCCAAGTCCAACTCCGAGGCGATCAAGGGTGAGAACGAATCCAAGATCCAGATCGCTGAATCCGAAGCTATCAGACGTGAGCGTCAGGCAGAATCTCTCAAGAGAGCGACTGCAGCAGAGAATATCCAGGCGGCTAAAGCTCTCGAGGAATCCTACGCGGCACAGCAGGCGGCAGAAACCGCAAGAGCATCCCTTGAAAAGGCAAAGCTTGAAGCAGACGTCCTCGTTAAGGCAGAGATCCGCAAGAAGGAGATCGAGCTCCAGGCAGAGGCTGAAGCTGAGCAGATCCGCCGTCAGGCACGAGGCGAAGCAGACGCTATCCTTCTCAAGATGCAGGCAGAGGCTAACGGTATGCGTGAAATGCTCACAAAGCAGGCTGAGGGTCTCTCTGAGATCGTTAAGGCGGCAGGCGGTGAAGCTAACGAGGCTGTTAAGCTTATGATCGCTGATAAGCTCGAGGATCTTACAAAGATCCAGGTTGAGGCTATCAAGAACCTCAAGATCGATAAGATCACTGTTTGGGATAACGGAAACGCTAACCAGAACGGCAAGACCTCCACGGCTAATTTTCTCTCGGGTATGATGCAGTCTATTCCTCCTATGAACGAAATGTTCGATATGGCAGGTATGAAGCTTCCCGAGTATCTCGGTAAAGTTGAGGAAGAAGCCGAGGCAACCGAAGACGCATAATAAAATAAAGATACGAAAACAGCCGTCGCTTTTGCGACGGCTGTTTTCGTATCAACGTCGTCTGTGGTTCGACCGGCGCTTTTTAACGAATCTTACGTTCCCGAGAATAGCACCGAGCAGGGAAGTAAGAAGGATAAAAAGCAGCATCAGAAGCCTTGCTCCCGCGGAAAAGCTTTCGATTTCTTTCCTGAACAGAAGTGAAGCGACAAGAATTACCGTCGACAAAACAAATGAAGAGGATACTCCGGACCGGATCGGAGACGAATTTGTGAGCTTTTGAGTAGAAAATCCGCAGATCAAAGAAGTGATTATCAGTATGGCTATTCCCAAAGGGGAAGCCGCACCGCCGGGATTTTGGGTGTTTAGTGCAATCGCCGACGATATGAGCATCAATAAAAAAGCCGACAAAAGAGATATCAGGAGAGCTTTCAGTGAACCCTTTAGCAAATTTGCTACGGGATTTTGACTCTCGATCTTCTTTCTTTGTCGGCTTTTTTGTTTATTAGATAAGGATCTGTTGTGTGTCATATGCCCCTCCGCAATCTATTGTTTTGATACAATATATTCGGGAGCGGCGAAAAAATGACAAAAATTATTCAGCGTCCTCTGCTTTTACGTCGATACTGCGAACTGCGGATTTAAGAATTCTTATTTTTGTGCAATTGCGGGTGGTCTCAAGGACAAGGGTCTCTTCCTTGATGCTGACTACCTTTCCGATGATGCCTCCGATGGTTGTGATCTCGTCACCTACCTGGATGCTGTTTCTCATAGCGGTAGCTTCCTTTTCCTGCTTCTTCTGAGGACGGATAGCGAGAAAGTAAAAGAGCGCGATCATAACAACGACCATAACGAGGGTCATAACGAGGTCGGTTCCTCCGGTGGGCGTTGTTGTGTCGGCAAGTGTGGAAATATAGTTTATCATTTTGTTTCCTCCGTTTGAAATATTTTCTATGCTTAATTATTATACTTTTTTGCGGAGTTTATTTCAATAATAAATTGTAAATAAATGATATTTTTTAAAAATATACCGCCAAGAGCAAATTTCTTATTGAAAAAAGAAAAACAGTGTGGTATAATAAAAGCATAATATGGGAAAATTTACACATAACGTGATCGGATAGGAGTCTTTATGGATAAGAATTATCTTGAATGCGGTAAGATAATAAATACGCACGGAATACGCGGGACATTGAAGGTCGAGTCCTGGTGTGACTCGCCCTACGTTTTGGCTGACTTACAAAGAGTGTTTACCGAAGAAAACGGAAAATATAAGGAATACGACGTTACCGATGCGTCGGTCTTCAAGCAGTTTGTTCTTTTGGATCTCAGAGGAATCAAAACAGTTGAGCAGGCGGAGAAAATGCGCAATACGGTCCTTTACCTTTCGCGAGATGATATAGAGCTTGAGGAGGGAGAGGTCTTTATAGCCGATCTTATCGGGCTTCCGGTCATTGATGCGGATACCGAAACGGTGTACGGCAGAATTTCTGACGTTATCAATACAGG
>SVTZ01000015.1 GCA_015063525.1 Oscillospiraceae bacterium | reverse complement strand
AATCTTTCATGGAAGTGATTGGGTCCTTTCTGTCAGATTTGTTTGTGGTAAAACTATTCTAACATGACTCAATCACTTTTTCTATTGTTTTTTTATTTTTCAGTCTCACATCAATTGTAACACTACACTCCTTCGGTTACGTCAATAAAAACAATCGTTGACATTGATTTAAATATATGTTATTATATATTGAGAAATATTATTTTGGCAGGTAAGATAAAATGAACAAGGCAGTCATAATCATAAACGGTGCAGGCGGAGTTGGCAAGGATACGATCTGCGAGCTGGCCGCGAAGCATTTCAAGGTGAGAAACATTTCCTCGGTCGATCCTATAAAGGAGATTGCCACCTTCTGCGGCTGGACGGGAGTAAAGGACGATAGAGCGAGAAAGTTTCTCCACGATCTTAAGACTGTTACCGCGGAATATAACGATTTTCCCACTAACTGGGCGCTGAACGTTTTCCGCGAATTCCTCGAAAATGACGAGGAAATTCTTTTCGTACATATCCGCGAG
Organism: Oscillospiraceae bacterium; assembly: GCA_015063525.1. GTDB lineage: Bacteria > Bacillota > Clostridia > Oscillospirales > CAG-272 > UBA1740. Next base: position 23,752 of record SVTZ01000015.1, on the reverse strand, counting down.
CCGTGGGAAATCGAAAAGTTCGTTAAGGCCACGGAGGGCGTTGCTAAAACACTGCTCATCAGGGGCGGAGCGCGTACAAGGACGGATGCATACGGAAACGCGGCAGACGATCAGGTCGAAAATTACGAATACGATTACTATTTCGTAAACGATCGCCCCCTCGAGGAGACCGAGGAGAGCGTTAAGGCTCTTTTTGCCGGCATTTTAAGTAAATAAGTAAATAAGAAAAAGCGAAAGGACAGAAATATGAATCCGAATTATAAGCACGCCACAGTGTATCAGATCTATCCACGTTCCTTCTGCGATTCTAACGGCGACGGAATAGGCGATATCCGCGGTATTATTTCAAAGCTTGATTACCTAAGGGAGCTTGGCGTTGACGTTATCTGGCTCTCTCCCGTTTATAAAAGCCCCAACGACGATAACGGCTACGATATCGCCGATTACAAGGCTATTCAGCCTGAATTCGGCACTATGGCCGATTTTGACGAGCTGCTTTCCGAGGCGGGTAAGCGCGGCATCAAGATTATTATGGACCTTGTTATTAACCACACCTCCGATGAGCACGAGTGGTTTATACGCGCAAAGGCCGGCGATGAGAAATACAAGAATTACTACATAATCAAGAAGGGCAAGGACGGTAAGCTACCCAACAACTGGGGCAACTTCTTTGCCGACTGTCCCTGGGAGCCCTTCGGCGACCCGAAGAATGAGGAGTATTACCTTCACCTGTTCTCAAAAAAGCAGCCCGACCTTAACTGGTATAATCCCGAGGTCTATAGCGAGATATGCGACGTTATGCGCTTCTGGCTTGACAAGGGCGTTGCGGGCTTCCGCTGCGATGTTATTAATATTATATATAAAAACACCTTTGCCGATGGTAAAAAGCAGCTTGCCCTTACGGGTAAGGAGCATTATATCTCTACCGAGGGCTGCCACAATATACTTAAAAATCTGCGCCGCGACGTAATGGATAAATATGATGCCTTTACAGTAGGCGAGACGGTTATGGTCACACCCGATATGGCCCGCGATCTTACCGCACCCGAGAGGGGCGAGCTTGATATGGTATTCGCCTTCGAGCATATGGAGTGCGATCAGATCGGCGTTAAGTGGTTTAAGACCAAGTTCAGACCGAGAAGACTTATGAAGGCTCTTACCAAGTGGCAGACGCAGCTTGATTGGAACACCTGCTATTTTGAAAATCACGACCAGCCTCGCTCGGTTACGAGATTTACCGAGGGCGGAAAATACCGTAAGGCAGGCTCGAAGATGCTTATCGGCCTGAACTTCTGCCTTCGCGGAACTCCTTATTTCTATCAGGGGCAGGAGATCGGTATGACAAACGGCGCGTTTGAGAGCCTTGATGAAATTATGGACATCGAGAGCCATAACGTTGATAAGATGGCAAGGTCGCTTGGCATAATCCAGCCCTTCCGCTGGAATCTTATTAAGAAGACCAGCCGCGACAACGCAAGAACGCCTATGCAATGGACGGCAGGGGCGAATGCAGGCTTTACCTCCGGAACTCCCTGGCTGAAGCTCAATCCGAATTATACAAGCGTGAACGTTGATGCCGATCTTGCCGACCCCGACGGCATTATTGCCTTCTTCAAAAAGGTGAACGCCTTCAAAAAGTCAAACGAAATTCTTAAGGAAGGCAAATTCCGCGAGATTTATGCAGGCAGAACGGTTTACGCCTTCAGGCGCGAGCTTTGCGGTGAGAGCCTTATTGCAGTCTGCAACTTCTCGGGGAAGGACGCGAAAGCGCCTAAAGTAATAGAGGGAAGAACGCTTATCTCTAACTACGAGGGTGAGAGCGCAGTCCTTCGTCCCTACGAATTTAGACTTATCTCTCCGGGGAAGGAGGAATAAACAGATGATTGAAATAAAAGACAAGCTGTTTAAGCTGCACACACGCAGCACTACCTACGCCTTCCGCATTTCGGAGGGATATCCCGAGCATCTTTACTACGGACGCCGTATTCCCGACACCGATCTTACCGCCGCCGCGATGAAAAATACCATCGACCTCGGCTCGACGGTAAAGGCGGAGGGAAGTAAGTTCTTCCTTGAAAGAAACCTTCTTGAATACTCGGGCGTCGGCAGAGGCGACTTTAGACATTCTCCCATAGAGCTTTTAATGCCTGACGGAACCTTCGTCTGCGATTTCATTTATGATAGTCACCGTATTATTGACGGTGCGTATGAAACAAGCGGTCTTCCCACCGCCTACGGCAAGGCAGAGACTCTTGAAATTACCTTAAAGGACAAGAAGTTTGAGGGAATTTCGCTGAAGCTTAATTACGTCGTATTTGAAGAGTGCGACGTTATTTGCCGAAATGCAGAGCTCGTCAATAAGGGCGAAGGAGCGGTTTATATCCGCAAGCTGATGAGCCTTATGCTGGACCTTCCCGAGGCAGACTACGAGATGCTTACCCTTGACGGCGATTGGGGTAAGGAGGCACACGAGCACCGCCGCTTCCTTGAGTGCGGTATTCTTGTAAACGAGTCCACTGTCGGCGCGTCATCGAATAAGCATAATCCCGCCTTCGCGCTTTTAGAGCGCGGCGCTGACGAGTCGCGGGGCAAGGCCTACGGCTTTAATCTTATCTACAGCGGCAACCATTACTCAGCCGCCGAGCGTTCAACCTTCGATACCGCGAGAGTTATGACGGGCATTAACCCACATTGCTTTCTCTGGAGGCTGTCAGAGGGCGAGAGCTTCGTCACTCCTCAGGCGGTGATGACCTATTCGCACCTTGGACTTAACGGTATGATGGAGAATATGCACTCCTTCGTAAACGAGCATATCGTAAGGGGAGAACATAAGGGCGCAGACCGTCCCGTGGTTTTAAATAACTGGGAAGCGACCTTTTTCAATTTTAACCGAAGCAAGATCCTAGCGCTTGCAAGGTCGGCAAAAAAGCTAGGGATCGAGATGTTCGTTCTCGACGACGGCTGGTTCGGCAAGCGTAACAGTGATACCGCAGGCCTCGGAGATTGGGTAGAGAACCGTAAGAAGCTGCCCGGCGGCATCAGATATATTGCAAATAAAGTGAATAAGATGGGAATGAAATTCGGACTCTGGTTTGAGCCCGAGTGCGTCAATCCCGACAGTGATCTTTACCGCTCACACCCCGACTGGGCTATCAGTATTCCCGGAAGGTCGATGACTCTCGGCAGAAATCAGCTCGTCCTCGACCTGACGCGCCCCGAGGTGCGTGAGTATATAATCGAGAGCGTTGATAGGGTGCTTTCCTCCTCGAATATCGAGTACGTAAAGTGGGACTATAACCGACATATCAGCGATATGTATTCCTCTTGTCTCAAGCAGCAGGGGGAATTCTTCCACCGCTATATCCTCGGCCTTTACGAGGTGCTTGACGAGATTTTCCACAAGAGACATCCGAAGATCTTATTTGAGAGCTGCTCCTCGGGCGGTAACCGCTTTGACCTGGGTATGCTTTGCTACTCACCGCAGATATGGACGTCGGATAACACCGACCCCATCGAGCGACTCGACATTCAGGGCGGAATTTATAACTTCTACCCACAGTCAACCGTCTCTGCCCACGTTTCGATGGCGCCCCATCAGCAGACGCTGAGAGACACTCCTATTTCCACGAGATTTAACGTGGCAGCCTTCGGTGTTCTCGGTTACGAGCTTGACTTCGGCGAGCTTACACCTTCCGAAAGACGTCAGGTAAAGGAGCAGATCGCCTTCTATAAGAAACATCGCAGAAGCTTCCAGTACGGTAGGCTTAAAAAGGTCAGACTTAAAAACCCCGAGGAAATTTCCTGGCAGATTACAGGTGAGGGCGAAACGCTTGCGGCGATCTACCAGAAATACAAGGCTGCCTGTCCCGGGCGCGACCGCCTTGACGTACCCGGTCTTGAGTCTGATAAAATCTACTCTGTTGAGTCGAATACTCAGTATCTTCGTATATCCCGCTTTGGCGGACTTATTAAGCACATTACTCCCGTGTACCTGAAGCCGGACGGATTTATCCTCCGCACCGTCAATAAGTATTTTGCGATGAAGGACGGCAGCGAGAGCTATATTGCATCGGGCGCTTTACTCTCCGAGGGAATTAATCTTTCTATGCAGTACGAGGGAAGCGGATATGATCCAAATCTTCGCATCCTCGGCGATTTCGGCTCAAGTCTCTATATTATAAAGGAGAAGGAAAATGGATAAACAGATGAAACTCAACAAATTTTGTTTCGGTCTCGGTACGGTAGGCCGTGACGCTCTTTACTCGCTTGTAAGTATGTATCTTTTGGTGCATCTTACCGACGTAGTTGGCTTTTCTGACGGCTCTCTTGCGGTCATTGGCGTTATGCTGACCCTTTTCGGTGTTTTCGATGCAATTATCGATCCCTTCGTTGGCGCGATAGTTGATAATACCAAGACCAAGTGGGGCAAATTCAAGCCTTGGATCCTTATAGGCATGATAGGTACGGCAGCCTTAACCGTTCTTATGTTCCATAACTTTAATATGGGCGAGACCGAGCATATAATTCTTCTCGCCGTTACCTACCTTCTTTTCAGCATCTTCTTCTCGCTGAATGATATCGCATACTGGTCTCTTATGCCCGCGATCTCAAAGGATCAGAAGGTACGCGAGGGAGTTGGCGCATTCGCAAGAATTTGTGCTAACGTAGGTATGTTCTCTATGGTGCTTATTTATCTCTCTGTTCCCGATCTCTTTGCGGGGATTGGACTTAACGCCCGTGACAGCTATTTCGTATTCGCCATTGTTATCGCTTTAATTATGATGGCCTTCCAGAGCATTACACTCTTTGGCGTTAAGGAGGACAGAAGCAAGCTTGAGACCGCCGATCGCACAACTCTCAAGGACCTTTGGCGTGCCCTTATCGGTAATGATCAGCTGATGGTTACCGCTGTTTCTATGGCGCTCTTTATGATCGGTTACTGTACCACCACCGGATTTGGTACTTATTATTTCAAATACGCTTACAAGAACGAGGATATGTATATGGTATTCGCGGCAGTTCTTGCGGTTGCACAGCTTACCGCGCTGTCGGTATTCCCTCTGTTCAGAAAAAAGTTTACGAGAAAGCAGCTTTACACCGGCTCTATGATTGCCGTTACCGTTTCCTACGTAATCTTTTTCCTCTCCTTCGAGTGGCTGCCTCTTATCGTTATCGCGGGTCTCGGACTCTTCTTCGCGCAGGCGTTTATTCAGCTTCTGATGCTCCTCTTCCTTGCGGATGCCGTTGAGTACGGCGAGTGGAAGCTCGGTAAGCGTAACGAGGCGGCAAACTTCGCTGTGCAGCCTTTCATTAATCAGTTCGGCGGCGCGATCAGCAAGGGTATTGTTTCCTTCACCCTTATCATCTCGGGAATAAACGCTATCGCTCAGGATATCACCAACGCGGGTGATAACGAGGCGCTTGTTAACGAGCTGATAAACGCAACCCCCGGTTCGGCTATCTGGATTATGAAGATCTCGATGATGATACTTCCTCTTGTTTGCATTCTCGTCGGCTTCGTCCTTTATCAGAAGAAGTTTAAGATCGACGAGGAGATGTATGCGAAGATTCTCTCGGATCTTGAAGAAAGAAATTCAGTAGAAAAAAATGAAGTTCATTCTTAAACGCGGTCTCCTTCTGGGAAGCGCAACCGCCGCGACTCAGATCGAGGGCGGCGATGAAAATAATAATTGGGCAAGATTTGCCCGCGAGGGAAAGGTGGATGACGGTACGTCTCCCGTCCGCGCCTGCGATCATTATAACAGATGGCGTGAGGATATCGACCTTATGGCAGAGATGGGTATGCAGATATACCGCTTTGGCATAGAATGGTCGCGCATTGAGCCTGTCCGCGGAGATTTTCGCCCTGACGTTCTCGCCCATTACCGCGAGGAGATAGAGTATATGAGGGAGAAGGGAATTAAGCCCCTTCTCACTCTCCATCACTTTAACAATCCTCTCTGGTTTGAGGATATGGGCGGCTGGACGAACAAGGAGAGTGCCGAGATATTCCTCTCCTTTGCCGAAAGAGTAATAGACCGCCTCGGTGATATTGTTGACGAGTATATCACCATAAACGAGCCTAACGTCTACTGCTTGAACAGCCTTTTTTACGGAATATGGCCGCCTGAGAAGAAGTCGCTTTTCGCCTTCGTGAGAGCATTCTCAAATATGACTGAGGCGCATATAAAGTGCTATCAGCTTATCCACAACAAGCGCGCCGGGATGGGTAAGAGCCGCGAGGAGACGCTCGTTTCCTTCGCAAACCATCTTCGCGTTTTTGCGCCGAAGGATATATTTAACCCTTGGCATAAATTATGCGCCCGTTTTATGGAGCATATGTTCCAGACCGCCATTACCGACGCGATGATGACGGGTAAATGCGTCTTTCCCGTCATTCGCCATAAGGGCATTGAGAGAGGCAGATACTACGACTTTATCGGAATAAATTATTATTCAAGAAGCACCGTCTCGGGTATTGCCGACGGCGTGCGCGATGACTGCGAGCGAAACGATCTCGGCTGGGAGATATACCACGACGGACTTATCGACCTTGCCGGCCTTCTCTCCATGGAGTACGGCTCGGAGTTTCCGATTTTCGTTACCGAAAACGGAACCTGTGATAACACAGACGCCTTCCGCGCACGATTTATCTACGATCAGCTGAAGCTTATCTCGGAGACCGACAACCGCATCGAGCGCTATTACCACTGGTCATTCACCGACAACTTTGAGTGGCGCGAGGGCGAGGCGGCGAGATTCGGCGTGGTTCACCTGGACTACGAGACTCAAAAGAGAACTGTCAAAAACAGCGGCAGACTCTACGCCGATATAATTAAAAACGGAGGCGTTACCGACGAGGCTTATGAAAAGTACGTCGCGCCTACCGAATACCATAAATAATTTTTAGCAAAGGAAAAAAACAATGAACAAGCAATGGGATCTCTCTATACTTTATAACGGCTTTGACACACCTGAGTTCACCTCGGATATGCAGGCATTTGACAAGGCCATCGCCGATACTGTCGCCTTCGGTGAGAAGGCGCAGACTCTTTCTCCCGAGGAGCTGCTCCTCGGTCATATCAAGCTTGAAACCGATATTAACTCTCTTGCGGAGAAGCTCTTTATCTACGCAAACCTTCGCTACAGCGCAAACACCGCCGACGTGGAGGCGCAGGGCACCATGGGTGTTCTGATGGGTAAGCTTTCTGCTACCGCAGCGCCCTCGGCGGCGATAAATAAGGCTATTGCGAAAATTGAGAATATTGAGGAAATTATAGAGCAGAACGAGATTTTGAAGGAGCATTCCTACAGAATTCTCACTATCGTAAAGAACTCGAAGCACCTGCTCTCCGATGCAGAGGAGTCGCTCTTTGCTGAGATGGATATCTCGGGTGCTAACGCCTGGAGCGACCTGCAGAGTACTCTTACAAGCTCGCTTAAGGTCGATTATAAGGGCGAGAAGATCACTCTTTCCTCTGTAAGAAACCTTGCCTATGATCCCGATCCCGAGGTGCGTAAATCGGCATTCGAGGCAGAGCTTGCGGCATATCCCAAGATCGAGACCGCAACTGCATTTGCTCTTAACTCTATCAAGCTTCAGGTTATTAACGAAGCTTCCCGCCGCGGCTATGCTTCGCCTCTTGCGAAGGCGCTTGATAATTCCGCGATGAAGCAGGAGACTCTCGATGCGCTACTTACCGCTATGAACGAGTATATGCCCGCCTTCCGTAGGTACTTAAAGGCAAAGGCAAAGGCTCTCGGTCACGAGGGCGGTCTTCCCTGGTACGACCTCTTTGCTCCTATGGGCAAGAGCGATAAAAAGTACACCACCGAGGAAGCGCGCGATTACCTTCTCGGTATCTTTGGTAAGTTTGACCCCGAGCTTCACGATATGGTGAAGGAGGCATTTGACAACTCCTGGATCGACTTCTTCCCGAGAGAAGGTAAGGTCGGCGGAGCATTTGACTGCGCCGTTCACAGCGCGGGACAGAGCAGAGTGCTTACCAATTTTGACGGCTCCTTCTCGGATATCGTCACCCTCGCACACGAGCTTGGTCACTCCTTCCACGACCGTCAGGTGTATAAGAACTCGCCCCTCAACCGCGAGTATTCTATGCCCGTAGCCGAGACCGCGTCTACATTTAACGAGACCCTCGTTATGAACACCGCCATCGCCCAGTGCGAGGATAAGGAGACAAAGCTTGCCCTTATCGAGAGCCAGCTTATGGACGCGACTCAGGTTATCGTTGATATCTACTCCCGCTATCTCTTTGAGGCGAGCGTGTTTGAGAACCGCCCAGCAGAGTTCCTCTCTGCCGAGAGATGCTGTGAGCTTATGATTAAGGCACAGAAGGCGGCATACGGTGACGGCCTTGACGAGAATACTCTACACCCCTATATGTGGCTCTGCAAGGGTCACTACTACAGCGGCGGCCTCAGCTTCTATAACTATCCTTACGCCTTTGGCGCGCTCTTTGCACGCGGCCTTTACGCAAAGTACCTTGAGGAAGGCCCTGCCTTCGTCGAGACCTATAAGAAGATGCTTCGCGCCACCGGCACCAGCACCGTCGAGGACGCGGCTCTCGTCTCGGGCATCGACCTCACCGACGTAAACTTCTGGAGATCCGGCCTTGAGTCTATGAAGGGGCAGATCGACGAGTTCTGCGCTCTTGTAGAGGAATAATTTTATCTATTCTGAAGGGTGTATTATGAATAAAACCTTTTATTATATTGCAAACGGAAAGATGTATCGCTATAGTGGCGACACCTCCTCCGAGATTCCGTCCTGGGTGTTGAATTCATACATTTCTAAGGTGAAATCCAGGGCAGAGCAGAATGAATGGAAATATAGCGGCGCAGGCGCAGCCTTTACGGGCAGTGCTGTGCCTCACGCCAGCGCCTCGGATGTGGTTGGCTCTATATTCTCCCGAGTGACCTGCATTGGCGAGCATAAGGGAAATCTGATTTATTCTATAGATATCGACACAAGCAACGGCATTTACCGTAAAGGCGCCGATACCGATAGCGAGGGCATCGTCCTCTGTAGCAGTAGCACTGCCTACCGTGACTTTGATATAAAGGGCGATAAGCTTGTAGCATCTGCCGCCTTCGCGGGCGAGAGCCATATCGGTGTTCTTGATCTTTGTACGGGTCATTTTGACACTTATACCGAGGGACACGTTCGTGACAGCTCTCCTGTTTGGTCGGCAATCGATGATGACGTTATTTATTTCTGCTCGGCAGGTCTGCCCGAGAATGATAAAAGAGAGCCCGAGGATAGTAGCCCGCCCCGAGGCATCAGTCAGATGGTAAACGAGATGTATTCTTCATCGGCGGTCACCCTCGGCCCGTCGGCTATTTGTCGGCTGAATATTAGGGAGGGCAGTCTTACCGAGCTGCTCTCTGACAATAGCTATAATTACACCCAGCCACAAAGCACCTCCGACGGCTCGCTTTATTACATAAGAAAGCCCTATAAGATGAACTCGGGCGGCAGCTCCTTTGGCTGTCTTGCCGATGTGGCACTTCTTCCCGTAAGATTGCTACAGGCGACTTTTGGCTTCCTTAACGTATTCTCGGCTAAGTACTCGGGCAAGACACTCTCTCGCTCTGATGTAAAGCATAAGGACGAGCGACAGATTATGATAGACGGCAATCTTATTAATGCTGAGCGTGAGCTTAAAGAGAATGCTCGCCGTGGCGACAAAAACCCCGGTATCATTCCTCGCTCCTGGGAGCTTCGCTGCCTTGATAAGGACGGCAGGGACACTCTCGTCAGGGCAGGCGTCGCAGCATATAAGCTATGCGCTGACGGCAGTATCCTTATTTCCAACGGCTCTAATATTCTTCTGATTGATTCTGACGGCACAGAGCATAAGCTTCTCACAGCCGAGGGCGTCAGCCTTATAAAATAACAAAAAACAGACCGAGAAATCGGTCTGTTTTCTATTTATACATCAAGTCTTACAATATCCTCTATAGTCTCACGCTTAACAGCCAAGTAGCTCTCACCGTCGCCAAGCATAACCACGGGGGGCCTTGGAATTCTGTTATAATTCGACGCCATTGAGTAATGGTACGCGCCTGTCGTCAGGCAGGCAAGCAGGTCGCCGCGCTTTACATCTGCTTTCATCGGCACGTTCTCCTGGAGAATATCGCCGCTTTCACAGCATCGGCCTACAACAGAGCAGGGCTCGGAGTCCTCACCGACCTCACCCAAAACGGGCAGAATGGTGTAGGGCGAGCCGTAAAGGGCGAAGCGCGGGTTGTCGGTCATACCTCCGTCAACCGAAACGTAGGACTTGTAGCCGGGGATTCTCTTAACCGTTCCAACGGTGTAGAGCGTAAGTCCTGCATCGGCCACGATAGACCGTCCGGGCTCAAGGGAAATTCGGGGCAGGGAGATGCCAAGCTCGGTTGCGATCGCCTTCATTTCCTTCGCTACGGTAAGAATTGTTTCCTTTATATCAAGCACCGGCTGTTCCTTAATATACCTAACACCAAGACCGCCGCCAATGTCGAGGTCGCGTGTGATAAAGCCAAGCTTTCTCTCCATATCCGCTGCAAAGGAGAGCATAACTCTTGACGTAGCGAGATAAACCTCGGCATCAAAGATCTGCGAGCCAACGTGGCAGTGGAAGCCGCAAAGCTCAAGGTGAGGGAAGGTGAGTGCAAGGGCGGTAATGCTCTCGGCTTGTCCGGTCTCGATTGCCGAGCCGAACTTGGAGTCCACCCTGCCGGTAGCAACCGCAGCGTATGTATGCGGATCAATGCCGGGAGTAATTCGGATCATTATTTTTTGCTTTATCCCCTGCTTTTCTGCAATTTCCTCAATGGCAAACAGCTCCTCGGCGTTATCCACAACAAAGTATCCAACACCCTTTGAGATTGCAAATTCTATGTCCGAGTCTGTCTTGTTGTTGGAGTGGAAGTAGGAGTTTTCAAGGGGAAAACCAGCAAGAGAGGCGGTGTAGATCTCACCGCAAGAAACTACGTCTACGCCAAGTCCCTCTTCCTTTACAATTTCGTAAAGGCGCTTGAAGGACGCCGCCTTGGATGCGTACATAACCCTTGCGCTCTCGCCAAAGCCCTCGCGCACAGCATTAAGATAGGTACGGCAGTTATGACGAATACGCTCCTCGTCATAGAGATAGAGAGGCGTGCCGTATTTTTTCGCAAGAGGGGAGAGGGCCAGACCTGCAAAGCAAAGCTCGCCGCTTTCATTTCTTTTTAAATTCTCGCAGATCATCTCTGCATTTTGTGTAACAATCATTTTTATCAACCTTCAATTTCGAATTTCGAATTCCGAATTTCGAATTTTAAAGTAAGTGCTTTCTAAGTTCCTCACCGGACATTTCACAAATATCCGCGGGCGCAACGTCGAGCACGGTTTTGCAGCCAATCTCACCGCGCATATTCATTCTGTGTACGGCTCTTGCATAAGCTACAAGCACGCTTGCGGTAAACTCGGGGTTGGAGTCAAGCTTCAGGCTGAACTCAATAGTGTGATTGTTCTCACCCTCAAATCCGGTTGCACCGCTTCTGATAACCGATCCGCCGTGCGGAAGTCCCGCGTGGTTTGCCTTCAGCTCCTCGGCGGTGATAAAGCTAACGCTTGTGTCGTAGTCGGCAAAGTAATTGGGCATTTCCTTGATTTCTTTTTCAATTCTCGCCCTATCCGCGCCTTCTGCCGCGACGACGTAACACTCGCGCTTATGCTTCTCTCTGGTGGTGAATTCGGGACAATCACCCCTTCTCACGGCATTGATAGCCGCTTCAACGGGAACGGTGTACTGTCTTGCATCAACCACGCCATCGATGCGTCTTATAGCATCAGAATGTCCTTGGCTGACACCTCTGCCCCAGAAGGTGTAATCCTTACCGCTTGGCAGAACTGCCGAGGAATAAGCCCTTAAAATTGAGAAAAGTCCGGGATCCCAGCCTGCTGAGATGAGCGCCGTATGGCCGTTTTCTCTTGCCGCGCGGTCTACCGCATCGAAATGCTCGGGGATCTTGGCGTGGGTGTCAAAGCTGTCGACAACGTTAAAATTCTTCGCCATCGCGGGCGTCATCTTGGGCAGGTCGGTGGCGCTTCCTCCGCAGAGGATAAGCACGTCGATCTCGTCCTTGAAATCGCTGATCCTGTCGGCGTGGTAAACGGGAACGCCGCTGACCGTTTTGACCGTATCGGGCGGACGCCTTGTAAACACGCCCACAAGGGTGGCGTCACTGTGATATTTTACGGCGCATTCAACGCCTTTTCCTAAATTTCCGTAGCCGTAAATTCCAAGTTTCATAAAAATTTCCTTAAAATATTATTCGGCGGTAATTACCGCGTCGCGGGCGATTTCAGAAGAAAGCATACTTTTCATATCGTAAAGTCCGGGTATTTTGCCTATAATATAGCCTGCCGCCGCAATTGCTCCCTCTGCAAATAGAGCGCGATTGTGCGCCTCGTGCTTCAGGGTTATGGTCTGACTTGCGGTTCCGATAATAACCTCGTGCTCACCTACTATATTTCCCATTCTTATAGAGTGTATGCCTATTTCCTCGGGTGTGCGCTTGCCCTGACCGCTTCTGCCGGGATTGGCATAGGCCTCGGGGCGTACCTCTCTTATGGCGTTTGCGAGCATAAGGGCAGTACCGCTTGGAGCATCAAGCTTTCTGTCGTGATGCTTTTCGATTATCTCGATCTCCGCCTCGGGGAGGGCGGCCGCTGTATTTTTCGCAAGCTCGATAAGCAGGGCGATGCCAAGCGACATATTTCCGGAGTAAAAGATAGGAACGCTCTTAGCTGCCTCGTAAATAAGCTCGGTCTCCTCATCGTTGTGTCCGGTTGTGCAGAGTACTAAGGGAAGTCGGTTCTCAACCGCGAAATCGAGCAGGGCGGGAGTTGCGCTGTGGTGTGAAAAATCTATTATGCAGTCAACGCCCGAGGTCGACGCCACCTGATCAAGACTTGAGTATGCATCGGCTCCGCCGCTGGGGTCAACACCAAATGCAAGCGACGCTCCGCGGTAACTCGACTCGCAAAGCTTTGCCACCTCGCGTCCCATAAATCCGGAAATTCCGTTAAGTAAAATGTTCATAGTAAATCCTTTTAAATAAGATTTTGCTCCTTCATAAGAGCGAGAAGCTTTTCCTCATGCTCGGGCTCCATAGGAGTCAGGGGAAGTCTTAAGCAGTTCTCGCAGTAGCCCATAGCCGCCACCGCTGCCTTGACAGGAATAGGATTGACCTCGCAAAACAGAGAGTTAATCAAGGGCAGAAGCTCAAGCTGAGCCTTCCTTGCCGCCTCGACGTTGCCCGATATGTAGTCCGTACACATTTTCTGCGTAGCCGCAGGCATAATGTTCGAAAGCACCGAGATGACGCCGCTTCCGCCGAGAGAGAGAATGGGGACTATCTGATCGTCGTTGCCCGAGTAAACATCAATCTTGTCACCTACAAGCGCGCAGAGCTTTGCAACCTGGGAAATGTCACCGCATGCTTCCTTGATGCCGACGATGTTCGGGTGCTCGGCAAGAATCAATACCGACTCGGGAAGGAGATTGCATCCGGTTCTCGATGGTACGTTATAAAGTATGCAGGGCTTTGTCGATGCGTCTGCAATAGCCTTAAAGGACTCGATAAGACCCTTCTGGGTCGCCTTGTTATAGTAGGGAGTAACGAGAAGCATCGCGTCAGCGCCAACCTCGCAGGAAAACTTGGTAAGCTCGATAGCGTAGGCGGTGTCGTTAGAGCCTGTGCCTGCGATAACGGGAACTCTGCCCGCCGCCTTTTCAACACAGAATTTTATAGCCTCCTTGTGCTCCTCGTCGGTCAGGGTAGAGCCCTCGCCGGTGGTGCCAACCGCAACAATTGCAGCAATACCCTCGGAAATTTGCCATTCTATAAGCCTTCCGAACTGCTCGTAGTCAATGCCGTCCTTGGTAAGAGGAGTGACGATAGCCGTAGCCGCGCCGGTAAATACAGTATTTTTCAATTTGCATATCCTCCTGGGAATTTAATCAAAATAAAAAAGATAGCCGCAAAACAGCTATCCCACCAAAGACGCGCAACACGCATGTCAGAAGAATGATAGCCCTTCGCAAGAAAAATGCGACAACACCACGGATATTATCCGTACTGCCAGCCAAGATGCCCGCCACGGCATCCGCTTCGGCACCAACGCCTTTCTCCCACAGCCTCGGCGGCATTTTAGGGTGGGATACTCTTCGTTAAGTGCGCCTCTATCTAAACACTACGGTTATTTTATCATATATATTTACTTATGTCAATAGATTTCTTTAAAAAAGTATGCTTGACTTTTATGTGAATTTGTACTATAATATTATTTGTAAAAATATTGTCTCAGGGAGAAAAGTAATGACAAAGATAGATATATTTTCCGGCTTCCTCGGCGCGGGCAAGACCACGCTTATTAAGAAGCTTATTAAAGAAGCCTACGCAGGCGAAAGGGTAGTGCTTATCGAGAATGAGTTCGGTGAGATCGGTATTGACGGCGGATTTCTTGCCGATGCCGGCATTGAGATCACCGAGATGAACTCCGGCTGTATATGCTGCTCGCTTGTCGGCGACTTTTCGAAGGCGCTTGTAAAGGTGCTTGAGGAGTATACCCCCGACAGAATTATTATCGAGCCATCGGGCGTAGGTAAGCTCTCCGACGTTATCCGCGCCGCCAAGACCGCCGAGGAGCACGGTGCAGTCCTTAACTGCTTTACCACAGTTGCCGACGTTAGCAAGTGCAAAATGTATATGAAGAACTTCGGTGAGTTCTTTAACGATCAGATAGAGCACGCATCGGCCATAGTCCTTTCTCATACCCAGAGTGCAAGAGATGAAAAAATTGCCGAATGCGTAAAGCTTCTTCGCGAGCATAACGAGGGCGCGACCATCGTTACAACCCCATGGGACAGCCTTGACGGCAAGGATATTCTGGCTGCAATGGAGCAGAGAAATACTCTTGAAGGTGCTGTAAAGGCCCTTGAGGAGGAGCATCACCATCATCATCACGGCCATCATCACGACGAACACTGCGACTGCGATTGCCACGACCACGAGCATCACCACCACGATGAGGAGTGTCACTGCCACGATCATCACGAGCACCATCACGATGAGGAGTGCCACTGCCACGATCATCACGAGCACCATCACGATGAGGAGTGCCACTGCCACGATCATCACGAGCACCATCACGACGAGGAGTGCTGTTGCCACGATCACGATCATCATCACGAGCATCACCACGATCACGGCGAGGGCTGTACCTGCGGCTGTCACGACCACGGACATCATCACGCCGACGAGGTTTTCTCGTCAGTAGGCGAGGAGACCACGAAGAAGTTTACTATGGAAGAGATAACATCCATTCTTGAGACCTTCTCAGAGTCTGACGAGTACGGTATGATCCTTCGCGCTAAGGGCATCGTTGAGTGTCAGTGCGGAAAATGGATACACTTCGACTACGTGCCCGGCGAGCCCGACGTGCGCTGCGGCTCTGCAGGAATTATTGGCCGACTTTGCGTTATCGGCGCAGGAATTGATAAAGAGAAAATTAAGGAACTTTTCGGAATTTAAAATGAGAGAAATACCGGTTTATTTATTTACGGGCTTCCTTGAGGGAGGAAAGACGAGCTTTATCGCCGAGACGATGAAGGACCCGAATTTTAACGACGGAAAAAGAAAATATCTTATAATCACCTGCGAGGAGGGCGAGGTGGAGTATTACCCCGACGAGCTTGGCGAGAACGTCGCCTTCGCCTCCTTTGATGACGAGCAGAAGATAACAACCGACCGACTTTTAGCTATGCAGAAGCGTGCAGACGCTGATATCGTGCTTGTTGAGTATAACGGTATGTGGACTCTCGACAGGTTCTACAACGCTCTGCCCGAGGAGTGGATGGTTTATCAGGAAATTTTCGTTTGCGACTCAACGACGGCTATCGTCTATAATGCAAATATGCGTAGTCTTATGGTGGACAAGCTTACCAGCTGTGAGATGGTCGTATTTAACCGCACCGACTCCGAAACCGATAAGATGGAATTGCACAAGATAGTCCGCGGCATCAGCCGAAAGGCCAATATCTGCTACGAGGACAAGAATGGCGAGATCGAGTTCGACCAGTTCGAGGATCCGCTTCCTTACGACCTTGAGGCGGACACGGTGGAGATTAAGGACGAGGATTTCGCCATCTTCTACCGCGATATGACCGAGGATTTTGCGAAGTATAACGGCAAGAACCTTCGTTTCAAGGGTATCGTTGCCATCGACCGCGGACTTCCTAACGGAAGCTTTGCGATTGGCAGACATATTATGACCTGCTGTGCCGACGATATTGCATACCGCGGCGTTGTTGCAAAGGGTATGGGAAATTTAAGACTTTCGACTCGTGATTGGGTTATAGTCGAGGGCAAGATCGGAGAGGAATTCTCAAAGCTTTACGGCGGCCGCGGCCCCGTGCTGACGGTTAGTAAGATCGAGAGGGCGGAGAAGCCCGCGCAGGAGGTCGCGACCTTCTATTAATCAGAATTCACAACGAGAGAGGTGCTGACAATGGCAGATGAAAATAAACTTCTGAAGCTATACTCAAAAAGCGGTGAGGGAATAATCGACTCGGGTTATTTTCCCGATGCGGCCGAGCTTATACAGGTCACCGGCGGCAGCGTTGCCGTTTCGGTCGGCACCGAGGTAGAGGAGGCGAGTGCGGGAGACTTTATCTTCGTTCCTTCCTCTCTTGTTTTCCGTGTGCAGACGGTGGGCGGTCCTGCCTCGGTTCGCGCATTCGCCTTTTCAAGAGAGCTTGTTGAGGAGAATATGGACAACTTCGACGGTGAGATCAACTATATGTTCTACGTCCAGTCCTTTAGCCGCATCGTCACCTTTAAGAAGGATCATCAGATATACGAGACGCTTGCCTACTGTATGAACGAGGCATACGAGGAGTATATTTCAAAGGACGTCTGCTACCGCTTGCCCACGAGAGCTTATCTCTACCTTCTTTCCTCTAAAATTCTGCGTTACTACGCAGGGCAGAGGAGCGAGCTTGACCGTATGATTTATCATAACGTAATCAGACTTCGTCCGGTTATCGAGTACATAGCCGAGAATTACGCCGAGAAGATTTACATCGAGACTCTTTCGGATATGATATCCGTCTCGCCCGACTATTTTACGAAGATGTTCAAGGACAGTATAGGTAAGACGCCTATCGACTATATCAACGGCGTAAGGGTAAACCACTCGCTTAGACTTCTTTCGATGACCGATACACCCATTAACGAGATCGCCGAAAGAATAGGCTTCTCAAACCCCAACTATTTCCACAAGATCTTTAAGCAGTATATGAATACAAGTCCGCTTACATACCGTAAGAGCGCGGTGAACGGACGATAAAAAATAGCGAGAATTTGGGAAAAACATCCCTCTTTCTCGCTTTTTTTATTTTGTCAGCTCCCAGAACGCAACTGCGCCTGCGGCGGCAACGTTTAGAGAGTCTACGTTATGCTTCATCGGTATTCTAACCGTGTAATCGCAGTCGGCAATGGTGGTTTTGGATAGTCCGTCGCCCTCCGTGCCTAGAATTATAGCCAGCTTTTCCTCAGCCTTAAGCGCGGGATCATCAATGCTGACCGACTTGTCGGTCAGAGCCATCGCCACCGTCTTAAAGCCGAGAGTGTGAAGTTTGTCTATACCCGCCTTCGGCCAATCCTCGGGAGATTCGCCTATCCTTGTAAAGGGTACTTGGAACACCGTTCCCATACTGACTCTTACTGCCCGTCGGCATAAGGGATCACAGCAGGTCGGAGTCACAAGCACCGCGTCAATGCCTAGCGCCGCCGCAGAACGGAATAAAGCGCCGATATTCGTTGAGTCGGCAACCGCCTCAAGCACCGCAACCCGCCTTGCGTCCTTTATTAGCTCCTCAACTGATGGCAGAGCAGGACGTTTCATAGCGCAAAGCGCGCCGCGAGTCAGCTCAAAGCCGGTCATTTTGGCAAGCACGTCGCGCTCGGCGGTATAGATGGGAATGTCTCCGCATCTCTCGATAATTCCCGCCACAGCACCGTTAATAAGCCTCTCGTCGGTCAGCAGTGAGACAGGCTCGCAGCCCGAGTTCATCGCTACCTCGATTACCGTCGGACTCTCTGCGATAAATATGCCTTTTTCAGGCTCTAATTTGTTCCTTAGCTGTGCGCCCGTCAGCCTGACGTATACGTCAAGGGCAGGGTCGGAAAAATCGGTTATATGGGTTATGTTTGGCATAAAATCTCCAGGTTTCGTTTTGTAGAATTATAGCACAAAAAAGAAGGTTTGTCAATGAATAACAAACCTTCTGTATATAACACTTATGAGGCCTCTTTTTCTTCCTTGGCCTTAGATATCTTTTTATTAATACCCTCAACCAGAGCATCGGTCAGCGTGCTTTCCTTAATAGGGAGATATATGGGTGCTGCCGCCTCACTTTCAATTATAAGCGTATGTTTTCTCGTGTCAAATAACTTTTTTCCGAATTCCATCTTACAGAGCTCGCTCTCCACTCTGAAAGAGGAGATCTCTGAGTAGCGAATTTCTATCTGCTCCTCCTTGATCTCATCGGAAAGTAGGGAAATGCTTCTGTAGCATACCAGAATTGCCGTGTCCAAAGGATAGATCACAGCTTCCGTGTACTTTGTCGAGCGAAGCGAGCCGTTCTTTCCTTTCTTATACATCAAGCCTTCGGTAAGCTCGTAGCCCTCTGAACGATAGACTGCAAGACGCTTTGACTGACGTTTTATAAATGACTTTTCGTAAAGCTCCTTCGCCTCGAGACCGCGCATTTTGTTTTCGATAAAAACGTCGATATCCTCTTCACTCGATCTTCCGAGGCTGTTTATTAACAGCAGCACAAGTCCCGCCACGAAGGACACACTCATTAAAACGTAAGACAAATATCCCCAGCCGTAAAAGAACAAAATTACCGCCAAGGCAAGTAAGCCTATACCGATAAATTTCATTGCCTCACCGCGAGAAAAATACGCCGCGTTTTTCTTATAAACATTGTTTTCTTTCATAGTGCCTCCTCGTTTAGTAACTTTTTAATTGTATTTTATCACAAAAATCAAGTATAGTCAATAAATTATTGGTTTAAAATATTAGTTTATCGCGCTATATTAAAAATCAGGCACTCCCACAAGAGAGTGCCTTTTGTTTGGCCTACCTGCGCGTATATTCGCTATGCGAAGATTAATCGTCTTGCCGGCGGTCAGCAAGCTACCGCCGCTCTGCGCCGATAATGCGAACCTACGTCTCTCCTTCGTCGAGATAGGTCGAACCTATGGATAAGCAAATAAAAAACACCCCATACGGAGTGTTTTTTATTTGGCCTACCCGATAGGATTCGAACCTACGGCCTCAAGAGTCGGAGTCTTGCGCGCTATCCAGCTGTGCCACGGGTAGATAATTATGTTTGTTGGTTTGTGTAAAAGTTATCGCTTGCGCGATACCTTCAGAGTTTGCAGCTCGGGGCAATATTTACGATAATTACGCTTTTAGTACTATTTGCACGTGACATCTCCTCGCACGGCAATATACCGCAAGCGGTATGCGGAGTCTGACGCGCTTACCCCGTCCACTTTTGTGTCGCATAGCTTCGCGGGGCAAGCCCCGCTTGCTCTGCTCGCAACGTGGGACATCGCTTCGCCAAAAACGATAATCAATCGTTTTTGCCTCGCTCTCCAGCTTTCCTCTTGAAACATAGTCGCATATCTCGGTTCGGCACACTCACCTCGCTCTGCTCCTTGTTTCTGCGCATTCGCGACGACAAAAACAATTCTCAATTGTTTTTGTCTGCTCACCACGGGTAGATATTTAGTTTTCAGAGTTTACCGTTACCTGTCTTTGCAACGCGTTAATTCTACCATTTTTTAAAAGAATTGTCAATAGAAAAGCGTCGAATTATTATTTTCATTTGCTTTCGATCATAAACCCATCGATTTTCGCAAGAATCTCCGCGTCATTTTGATATGAAAAATCATCCGCCGAAATTTTCAGAATTTCGCCGAAGGTCTCCTCGCACCGACTTTTTTCTATATAATCATTAAAGGAAGTAAAGCCGTCAAAACCCGAGATATGTACCGAGTGGCGGTTCTCATTATTTATTCTGTTCATAAAACGCAGGTATAGAATATCCACATGGCCGCGCAACACAAGCGTCAGCACCTCGTAACCGTTTTCGGCGGCGATCTTATGCAGTCTTTTAAGCTCACCCGAACGGAAATTAGCCTCTAAAATAAGATCTTTCCCAAGCGGAGCAATTTGCGAGAAAATATGTGTCATAATCTCCATCGTCGCTCTTGAAAGCCGCAGGTTTTCTTCGCGGTTAGCAAAGCCGATAGTATCACCGAGAATTTCCTTGATTTTATCCTTGCAGAATACGCTAGTGCCGTATCTATGCGACAAAAGTCCTGCAAAGGTGGACTTTCCCGTAGCCAGATCTCCGGTAATAATCAAAAGTTTTTTCATAAAAACCTCTGTAAATAGTCATTTTAAATAATTATACCACAAACAAGAGCAAAAGTAAAGAAAAACAGGGCAGAAAATCCGCCCTGTAAGACCGCTTTTTATTCCTTGGAAATAACCTTTTTCTGCCACGATGCTTTGTTGCATTTCGGGCATTTCATATATCTTGTTCTGCCGTAGTGCATCGCCCACAGTACGCTATTGTACGTCGGTACGTATTTGTGATGGCATTTTCTGCATTCATAGTATCCCGCAGTCTGCTCGATAAGTATGGCGAAGCCAATGCCAATGAGGCAGGGAATGAAGCCTCCCACGATCAGAACGATCCTGAGCCAATCCTCCATCTGAAAGAAGGCTGCCGCAAAAGTAAAGCCAAGCAGAATGATCATCGATAAAATACCGATAAGTATTTCAACAGACAGAAGCTTTTTGTCGTTTTCTTCCTTCTGCTTTACCATCTCGAGCATATTTTTTTCCATTTTTTCATTGTAATTATCCACTTTAATTACCTCCCCACAAAGCAAATCGTTTACTGTGATTTTTAGTATCCGGCACAGCTCCAGCATTATCGAGGAATCGGGAAGAGATCTTCCGTTTTCCCACTTTGACACAGCTCGGTCGGTTATTCCGAGCATCTCGCCAAGCTGCATCTGAGTAAGTCCTGTTTTCTTTCTGCACTCGGCAATAAATTTTCCAATCTTAATTTGATCCATTTTCCGCCTCCTTCCGATACCATTATATTTCAGGAATTGGATTGATACAACATACCGTTGGTTGAGTGGGGAAATTTCAACTCTTGGTAGTGCTTTTTTGTGCTTGATTTGTTGAAAAAAGGCGTAAAATGTAAAGAAAAGTTAGAAAATTCCGCCGTTATACCTTTTCATTGCATAGAAGCTGATAGATGCTCCGACTACGATACTTGCAATCAATTCTACCGTACCGATGATAACTAAAGCATCAATTTTTGTTTGTTCAAATATGAAAAGCAACGCTGCGTAGATAATCAAAGAAATACCGATTATCAGCGTTCCAAGTCCAACGAGCCTGCCAAAGGGCTTTTTGTTTTCCTCGGTTACTCTCTGCCTGTGATACCAATGAAGAGAAGAAATATTTCCCGTCATATTGATTATACCGAGTATGCAAATAATCAGACCTAATCCTGCGGTGGTAATAAAAGCTGGCATTTTTTGTCTCCTCAGTTGAATTCTTGGTTCTCGATAAGTTTTCTATCCAATTAATTGTATCACAAAAGTGGCGGTTTGTCAATAAAAAAGAAAACCCCCGAAAACCTTAAAGATATCGGGGATTTTGAGAGTTGCCATAAGGCAAAAATTATCTATTGCTGTTATAAGCATAGCGTGAATCTTGTAAATAGTATCCGGTAAAGTGTTGCATCAAGATCACCGGGGCATCAGGCGCTTATTCTGCTCGACAAAGTGGAATTTACAGTTATTTGTAAATCAACGTTTCGGGATGAGAGAACACAAGTGCAATATTCTTGTTGGGATTGATAAGCAAATTTAGGACACCGGGTTCTTTTGTTCCCAGCCGTGTATCCATAAAAAGCTTTCGGTAAGGTTTAAAGCCGCACTTTTCCTGAACTCTTTTGGATTGGTTGTTAAAATCATAATATCCGCAGGTTAAAAAGTCCAAATTCAAGTCGTTGAACAGATAGTCAATTACAGCCGCTACGGCTTCAGTCATAATGCCTTTGCCCCAGTAATCCTTCGATAAGACGTAACCAATCTCACGACCAAGATAGCCATCAAATTCCGTCAGCTTGTCCTCAAGGCCGTATTTTTCAACACCGAGAGACCCGATAACCTTGTTATTTTCCTTGAAAACAATAGCAAAGGTTTTATCTTCTTCTATAAACATATCTAAAATTTCCTTAGTTTTTTCTATTGTTTCGTGGTGCTTCCAACCGGCCATCTCGCCAACGCCGGGGACTGATGCGTATT
Source organism: Oscillospiraceae bacterium (assembly GCA_015063525.1). Taxonomy (GTDB): domain Bacteria; phylum Bacillota; class Clostridia; order Oscillospirales; family CAG-272; genus UBA1740. The sequence goes on along the minus strand of SVTZ01000015.1, from coordinate 1,285 downwards.
CATTAAAGTCGTATAAATCAGACTCTCTAAACGGACGCAATATTAACCTTTCGGTCTCAATAATTAAGTCATTTATCTCAAAGCTTGCATTCATATATTAATGTCCTCGTTAAATTAAAAGTATCTGTAAGATTTTTGTAAAATTATAAACAATTTTCATTGTTCATCTCCTTTGTAAACTCAAGTTTATCTATCGGTTACATTTTATCACAAAACCATATAAAAGTAAATAGGGCGATACAATCTTTGCAATTGTACCGCCTATATCGTAGGGCAGGGGATTGTTCTCGCCGATTATTAAAAAATAGGAATGGCGTTCGATATCGTGATTATCATTTCATAAAATGCTGCACCAAAATCGCATCAACATTCAACGCCTATTCAGCTCGACAAATTGGAATTTTTTTATTAAAAAATACCTTTGTTGTATTTTATCTGCACTGCAATAATCCAAGCAATTCCGATGAATAAGCCAATAAACAGTGCTGAAATAGCAATCATTGCAATTACTTCTGAATCACCGGATAGACTTATTATACCGCTAATTAATAGTGCCGTTGAAACAACAAACATGGCTTTTCCAAAAGCTTTTCCATAGGCAGCTTTATCGGCAACTTTAGTTTGATGGTAGTCGTGAATCAAGTTGGTTTTACCCTGATATATTGCGATGCTTATTATAATCATTGGGACTGCTGCTAAAAACATAATTATAGAATACAACACCATAAATATCACCTCGTCAAATTCAAGTTTATCTAACAGTTGTATTATACCATAACTTTTACCAAAAGTAAATACTCCGCGCGAACTTCACATCTTTTGATGTGGTGCTACGCACTTTGTTTTGCTATTCGCAAAACGTTCGCGGAGCAATCTGCACTTGCTCGCTGACAAGCAAGCTTGCCGACTCGCTTCGTTTGATTATCGTGATCGATTGTAGAGGCTCTTGGCTTTGTATTCTCCCGAGATGTGAACGCAAGATTAGAGGTGATTTAGGAATTGCGAGTCCTGAGAGCTCGGAAATAGTAGGGAAGAATGAAATGCTCGGCAGAGCCGAGCTTGAAATGACGGCAAAGCCGTCTTGAAATGATGCTTTCAGCATCGTGAAATGAAATAAATCCTAATGCACCGCAGTGCATTTCAATCGCGTCAGCGAATTTCAAGACCGTAAGGTCATTTCACAAATCAGCGAAGCGGATTTATTTCATTGTTCTCGAGAGATAAAAACAAAAACCCACCTCGAAAGGTGGGTTTTGAACTGTGCCAAAGGCACAATGTTTTTATC
>SVTZ01000014.1 GCA_015063525.1 Oscillospiraceae bacterium | reverse complement strand
TGTGGTATAATCTTTCATGGAAGTGATTGGGTCCTTTCTGTCAGATTTGTTTGTGGTAAAACTATTCTAACATGACTCAATCACTTTTTCTATTGTTTTTTTATTTTTCAGTCTCACATCAATTGTAGCACTACAGGCTTGACTAATCAAACCGCCCTAGTTTTATTAGCCTTCCCTGTTGGGGAAGGTGCCGAGGAACGAGGCGGATGAGGTAAAAGTACATTCAATCACCTCATCCACCACTACGTGGTCCCCCTGTCTCGCCTGCGAGCTCGGGCACGTTTTGGCTCTTGCATTATTAATGCAATTCACTACCAAAACCTCGTTTCACTCCCCAACACGCTTCGCTGGGGAAGGCTTGCTTAGATTTTTTTATCTCTTAAAATGTTCATAGCTTCGCCGAAGCGCTGGAAATGCACTACCTCACGCTGGCGGAGGAATTTGATTGCGTCGTTTACGTCGGGGTCGTCGGATAGACGGAGAATGTTATCGTACATTGCTCTCGCCTTCTGCTCAGCCGCAAGGTCTTCGTGAATACTTGCAAGAGCGTCCTCTTTAGAGGCTATAGCCATAGCATTGAAAGGTACACCTGCCGCCGATGCGGGATAGATGGCCGCGCCGTGGTCAACGTAATATTTATCAAAGCCGCCTGCCTTTATCTCATCGGGAGAGAGATTGCGCGTCAGCTGATATACAATGCTGGCTACCATCTCCATGTGGCCGAGCTCCTCCGAGCCTACGTCGGTGAGCACGCCTATAACTCTGCTGTCGGGCATGGTGTAGCGCTGATTAAGGTAACGCATAGATGCGGCAAGCTCACCGTCGGGTCCGCCGAGGGCGGATATGATTATACCCGCAAGACGTGGATTGGGTCTTTCTATCTTAACAGGATGCTGAAGCTTCTTCTCATAGATCCACATAACTTATCTGTCCTCCCTCGGTTGCATATAGTCGCCGGGGCGCTGCCAGGGCCAGGGTGAATCCACCCACGTCCATCTGTCGGAGTTAACAACGCCCGCACAGGTAAGCGGTCCTTCGGTGTTTTCGTATTCCTCGGTGAGCCGCTTCAGCGCCTCAACAGTTCTGAAGTAATAATCAAGCGCGGTACGGCAGTTCGGATGGGTGTCGAGATAAAGCTCAAGCTCTATCTTTACGAATGAAAGGGCTTTGATCTGCTCTCTGAGATCGCCTCTAAGGGCACCTCCGCCCCTGCCTACGCCTCCAATATTTCTGCCGTCGTTCATACGGTCATTCTGACCGTTCATATTATTACCGTTCTGAGTATACATATTACCCATACGGCCATTCATATTGCCGTTCTGATTATTGTAAAAGTCGTTCTGATTATTCAGATTACCATTACGGTTATTCATATTATCGCCACGGCCGTTCATATTGCGGTTCTGATTATTGTAATTACCGTTCTGACCGTTTGTGTTGCCAATGCGGTCATTTATATTACCGCCGCGGTTATTCATATTAGGTGTAGTATTATTTCTCGCTCTATTCACGTCCGTACACCTCCTTAGGCTTATAAAGCTCCTCGAAGAGCGTACCGTGATTTAAGGCGTCGTTTGCCGAATAGAGCATACGAAATCTCTGATCGGGAGCGAATACGTATGCAAGCGGCTTATTGTCAAGACAGCTGCCGTCGCCTCCGCAGGAGTGGTTGCCACCGCCCTGTACTCCGCCAACGTTTCCGCTGTTTCCGTTTCCGCAGCCGCAGCCACAGCCAAAACCACAGCCGTTTCCGCCTCCACCGGTAACTCCGCCTACGCTGCCGCCGGTACCGGGAAGCGAAGGAGTGGGATATCCGTTTTCGTTTTTGTCCATTTCTTAGTCATTTCCTCGTTGTTTTTGCGGCGGGCATTGGACCGCGCCGCTATAAACAGTATACGAAAATGAAGGATTTTTGCTACCTAATGTCGGTTAGTCTGCACGCGCGGCACTTTTTACGATAAGCCTTACGGCAAGAAGGATATTTACGAAAAATACCAAAAAACCGCCGAGTGCAATAATGCTGTCGATCCTATCCGAGGGTGTGCCGATAGTGGTGAGAAGAGAATACTGAAGATTAAAAACCGATGTCAAGGCAGCGGCCAATGTCATATTTCTTGCGGCGAAATGTAAAGGTTTATTGTCATTTGACCATTTCTTCATACCTAAAACAGAGCTTGTCAGAGAATACACCGTATAAAAAACGAAGCCAAACAGAACAAGACCGGAAAGACGCATCGAATATCCGCGTCTTACCGTATAGACCATCATAACCGAAGCAGCTATATCGAGAAAAAGAAGGAAAACACCAACGCGAAGACAGACACGATGAGCCCTTTCGCTCTCATTTTCAAGCCGTCTTGCCGATAGGAGATAGGATCTGATAATAAGAAGTATTAGGTGATAAAAGGTGACCGTTGCCGACCAAAGATTTCGATTTATGAAGACCGAGGAGATATTTCCCGCAAGATATAGGAAATTCATTATCATACCGACAAAAAGCGACAAATGCAGACGAAAGCTCGGGCTTGAAAAGAATAAACGCACCGCATGCGTGACTCCATCGGTTATTTTCTTAATGCTTTTTTTCATAAGATTATTGTGCGCTTTTGCGGACGTAATTATTAAAGGAGTAGATTTTAAATTTTTTTTGCAGACGCGGTCTTTTTATCTTGACTTGAAGATAATAATATATTATAATTATCCTATAAAAAGAAAAGGTTGGTTAGGAATGGGCGCGCTTTTTGAATTTGAAAAGGAAAAACTGATCATCGGCGTTATATATCACGATAGGTCCCTTCTCGACAAGGCTATGGAGATACTCGTCAGCGAGTTCGGCGAGATCGACGGCTGCTCTGAGGAATTTTCCTTCTCGGGCGAGTTCTCGGCTTACTACGACGAGGAGCTTGGCGGCGAAGGACTAAGGCGCATCTACAGCTTTAAGTCTCTTGTCGATCCAGACCGACAGGCGGATATCAAAACGCGCACAAATGAGATAGAAGCCGAATTCTCGGTTGACGGAAAGAGAAAGATCAATCTTGATCCCGGCTTTATCAATCACGGCAGACTCCTGCTTGCCACAACCAAGGAGACCGGCTTTCGAATTCCCTTAAAGAATGGAATTTACACCGAGCTAACCCTCTACTGGGCGAGAGGCGGCTGGCAAAGACTGCCTTGGACATACAGAGATTATCAGTCTGAGAGAGTGCAGAGGTTCATAACCGAGGTAAGGAAGAACTACCTTGCCGAGAGGCGAAAAAATATAATAAAACAATGATAAAATGCAAAAAAATACATAGAAAAACGGAGAAAATACAAAAGTGAGAGACTACGAACTTATTAAGAAAAACGACCCGGAGCTTTACGCTACGGTAACCGGCGAGCTTTCGAGGCAGAAAAATAAAATTGAGCTTATCGCTTCGGAGAATTTCGTTTCCGAGACTGTTATGGAAGCAAACGGAACTATACTTACAAACAAATACGCCGAGGGCTATCCCGCTAAGAGATATTACGGCGGATGCGAGAACGTTGACGTGGTTGAGAATCTTGCAATCGAGCGTGCAAAGGAGCTTTTCGGCGCGGGATTTGCAAACGTTCAGCCTCACTCGGGTGCGCAGGCCAATATGGCGGTGTTTTTTGCTCTGCTTGAAGTAGGCGACAAGGTGCTTTCAATGAATCTCGCTCACGGCGGTCACCTGAGCCACGGCTCGCCCGTCAATATTTCGGGCAAATACTGGGAGATAATTCACTACGGCGTTACCGAGGATGGCGGAGTCATCGACTACGAGGAGGTAAGGCGTCTTGCTCTTGAAAATAAACCGAAGATGATACTCGCAGGCGCGTCGGCTTATCCGAGATTAATCGACTTCAAGAAATTCCGCGAAATTGCCGACGAGGTTGGCGCGTACTTAATGGTAGATATGGCGCATATCGCAGGACTTGTTGCTGCCGGAGAGCATCCCTCGCCTGTTCCCTACGCCCACGTTACGACGACCACCACTCACAAGACACTCAGGGGTCCGAGAGGCGGCCTTATTCTGACGAATGACGAGGAGCTCGCAAAGAGAATAAATAAAGCAATCTTCCCCGGTACTCAGGGCGGTCCTCTAATGCACACCATAGCCGCAAAGGCGGTCTGCTTTGGAGAGGCGTTGAAGCCCGAATTTAAGGAATACGCACGCCGTGTTATTGAAAATTGCAAGGCTCTTGCCGACGGACTTATCTCCGAGGGCTTCAAGCTTGTTTCAGGCGGTACTGACAACCACCTTATGCTCGTCGATCTGACAGGAATGAAGGTCGATACAGGCAAGGAGGCCGAGCATCTGCTTGACGAGATCGGCATCACCTGCAATAAAAACGCTATTCCCTTTGACAAGCAGAAGCCCTTTGTAACAAGCGGTCTGCGTCTTGGAAGCGCGGCGGTTACCACACGCGGCTTCAACGAGGAGGATATGCTTGAGGTTGCAAAAATAATATCCATTACTCTGAAGGACTTCGACAACAAAGCCGACGAGGCAAGAGCGAGAGTAAACGCTCTTTGCGAAAAGTACCCGCTTTACTGATCTACGTTTGCGTCCTCGGCTGCTAAAAGTTAATTTCTTACAACCAAATAAAAAAAACGGTAAGGCTTTGATGGCATTACCGTTTTTTACGTATAATACAGCGTCTGGTTAAGCTTATTTTGCCTGATCCTTTATGGAGATAATAGAGTATCCGATGCCGTCCAGCAACCAATGAGCGTCATCGAGCAACTGGTAATCGTACTTGATAACATCGGCAGAGGCTTCGCTTCGGTCGTCGCGGCGGCAGATCATTTCTCTAAACTCATAAAGTCCCTCGAAGGTGGTAAGATTTCCGTGACGGCGGAGAACGTAGCTCTTACCATTTGATTTTGTATCCTCCAAGATCTCCTTCTTTGACGCAGGAATAAATCCCTTGCTTATCATAAAGGAATTCCAGCGAAGATGCTCCTGCAAAGCCATCGAATTTCTTCTAGACTTTTTAAAATCAATGCCGTACTTAACGATTTTCTTTCCGTCCGCTTCGAGGCCGTCGTAATACTCGATGGGATCTCCCTTGGCGTAGCAATTTGCATAAGCCTTCGAGTCAAGCACACGGGACTTATCCGCATCCTCTTTAGGGCAGTAATCAAGACCCATCATATTAAGCTTAGACCGAAGGGAGAGGCAGGCGTAGAGATTAGACTCCCTCTCAAGCTGAGTTTTCTTTGTATACCAATCGCAATCTGCGACGGTGTATATTTCTTTTACGCGCTCGGCCGATGGCTGTTTTCCCGTAGAGGAGATCTCGTATTCAAGCGAATAAATACGGTTTCTCATTCTCGCCATGCGGCTGATCGAGTCATCGTCAATCCTTGCCATATTATATACCGCTCTCTGCTCGTCTCCGATAAGGAAGCAATCATCGCGGTCAAATATGCTGTGAGTTTTGTCCCCCGATCTGACTTTTACGAAGATATAGGTGTTCTTAAGTCCCCATTCGGTCTTTTTCTCAATTATCTTATGGGCCATATCTATATTTTCAAGATCGCTGCCAAAGCTGATGATAACGTAATTGAAGCTTCCCTCACCCGAAAGAGCCGAGCGCAGATCCTTATAGAAATCGGGATCGTTTACGTCAAGGCCATCGTATATCTCCCTTGACGGAAGCTGAGGCAATGGAAGATATGGAGAGTCTTTTGTATATTCCTTATCCTGCTCAATAAGCTCGCCGAACTCGGTTTTGTAACGATAGTAGCTATGGTTCAGGTTTTTATTATTCTCGGGGTGGTTTTTGTCGAAAATGTAATAATTTACCGGCTTGATCTTTCTCTCCCCCTTTTGAAGAGAGAGAAACTGATTATTAGCAACCGAGGTAAGCATTATCTGACGGTTGGTTCTGCCAAAGCCGATAAGCGCAACATTGATTCTGACGCCCTCCTTAAGAAGCGAGCTTTCGTAATCTATCTGATCCTCGGTCATAAAGCGTGTCAAGGGATAACTGTCGATAAAGTCGGTCGCGATACAGCGGTATTTATTCACATATCTGATGCATCCTCCGGAGGACTGAACGATGGAGTCGTACACCGTCTCTTGAGTCGGCATTCCGAACACGTATATTCTTATACGGTTTAGAACACCGGCTATCTCATCCTTTCCTTTTCCGTTGAAGGCGATGCTTGTCAACCCGAGAAGCTTATGACAGATAGCAATATTGGTGTCGTCGCATCCGGTGTTGATAACAATCACGCAGTCGCGGCGTGGTTTTTTCAGAGCAATTTCGACCATATCGCAGCAATATTTTTCAATTCCGCTTCTCGTATCGGCTTTTTTTCCCTTGCAGTCAACAGAATCCTTGCTTCTGGTAATAAATCCGATCCTCGCAGAATAAAGACGTGTCTTGTCGGATTCGCTAAGATCGTCAAGTAGTATTGCGCGACGAGTGCGCTCGGAGGAGTATATCTTAAGGTTCTCATCGTTGTTTCCCACGATAAGCAATCTGCCTCGACGGGTAAAGTCCCAGCACCTTCTCTCCTTCCACTCCCATAGCTTCTGGTGCAGAAGCGAAAAGGCAAACAGCATCGCGTTGACTGCTACGAGGACGAAGCAGAGATATACCGCCAGCGAATAGAAGCGGTTTTCATCAATAAGCGCCGAGATTCCCGACATATCGTAGCCGAGCACCACAAGCCCCATGGTCTTGTTTATTGCGGAAAATAGAGCGGGAAGAGGCGACTGACCCGAATATATATGGCCTATCCAATAAAGAGGAATTGCCACGGTATATACGATGGCGCAGTTACCCTTTTTAAATTTTCTTATAAAATCGACCCTTCCGCTTCTGCCTCTTCGGAGCAGATTGAAAATAAATCCAAAAGCTATGCCGCAAAGCAAGGCTATACAGATGATTGATACTGCCGAGTAAATCATAATGAACTCCGTTTTTTATTCTTAGGCTTAAATCTATTTTTATGCCGAAAAGAGTCGGCGGTTATTTCGAGAAGAAGGATACCGTGTAGACCTCCCCGGGACTAACCGAAAGCAAAAGCCTTCCCGAGCTTACGTCCACGTCCTTTGATCGATAGGAGGTTCCCTTGCCGCGCACACCGCCGGGTTGAAGCTTCGATACGGTGCAGGTATTAAAGGGGGAGGAGTTAAGCACAAGCTCTACTCTGCCCTCGTGATTTCTGACGGAGAGCAAAAAAGCACCTTCGTCCTTTCCTATAGCGGCAAGTGCGTAAAGCTCCTTTCGGTGATCGTCACCGGTGTCTACCGCAGTACCAAGCTTATATAGTGATGCAAAGCTCTTCATCACGCTAAAGGAGGCATAACGGTGAGGTGTCTGGTGGTCGTCCATAGAGAAAAGTGCGTTCTCTCTTGAATATATATCGGAGGTGGAATAAATAAGCATATCCACAGGGCTCTTCTGTGCCATTATCAGAGACGCTAAAAGTTCGGAGGGGAGACCGTCACGAAGGGCTGGAGGTGTGCCGCCGCGGTCGACAGTGTTGTACTCGCAAATAATGCTTTTTGTACGTCTGAGTCCTGCGCTGTCAAGATAATTTCTCGCGTATTTTGCGTGCATTGCAAGCTCCTCGGGGTTCGAGGTATAGCAGGCCCAGGTAAAGAAATCAAGGGGCGCAGCAGTCGCCTCTGCCGTTATATAGGCAAAGAAACGCTGCATAAATGGAACGTATCTTTTCATCTCCTCGGTAGCGTCGAGGCGATTGAGCGAATAGAAGCCGCGAGCGCCGTAAGCGCCGATCTTTATTCTCGGAAATCTCTCGCGCAGGTAGTTTGCGGTGATGCGGTAAAGCTCAAAATACTCCCTCTCGCCGTCAGCCCAGCACTCGCTTGAGTCGGGAGCAGACCAGATCTCCCAGAGCTTAACATTCAGCTTGAAGCCGTTTGCCCAGCCCTCGTTGTAGTGCATAATAATATGCTCGCATATCCTCGCCCACTTCTCCGGGTCCTTCGGCGCTCTTGCGTAAAGCTTTCTCGAATAGGGCTCTCTGCCCTCGCCGAGGCGGTATAGGATATCTGCACCGGTGTTACGTATGGAGGCGAGATACAGGTCAGTGGGAAGGAAGTTATAGGACTCCTCAAGGGTCTCGTCGGCATCGGGATCAGGAAAGATGCAGTGGATATTTATATACTGATTGAGTCCGTACTCACCTGCCGAGCCTGCGGTACGCACAACCGGAACGCCCATCTCACAGAACTCGTCGGTGAAATCAAAGGGTAAATTATATCCGCCGGACCTCGGACCGCCGTTTATGCAGTTAAGAGGCTTTATCCTGCCGCATTTTTTCTCAAAATCGATCCTTATTTCCTTTTTCTGCATCGGTTGTCCGCCTTTCATTTTCGTCATACTTATTTTACCAAAGTTATGGGCTCGTTGTCAAGGCTTTAATATTTTCTTTTTATTGTATTATTTTAAAAAAATTACGCGAGCTCGTTGCAAAAGTCGACTGTGTTTGATATAATATAAGCAGAAAAACCTACGAGGTGGCCTGAAATGACCTACAAATTAAGAATTCGTGCGTCGGCGCTGATAATTATCGTAGTGATGCTTCTGTCTCTGCTTTGCGGCTGCAGACAGATCATTGATCTTGACGACGTTCCTGCCTACTCGGGAATAGCATACGTAGAGATAAACGGAGGCGAGCCATTCTTCACCGAGAATGAATTAACGACAGAGGCCTTTGAGAGCTATTCACCGCTTGACGCTCTCGGACGGTGCGGAGTTGCATTTGCCTGTATCGGAGTTGAGATAATGCCCATCGAAAACCGCGACGATATTGCAAACGTAACGCCCTCCGGTTGGGAGTATAACGGCGTATCAAATAACAACAGCTACGACTTCATTGACGGCGGTTACGTATACAACCGCTGCCACCTTATCGGCTTCCAGCTCGCGGGCGAAAATGACAACGAAAGAAATCTCATAACCGGTACACGATATCTTAATATAGAGGGGATGCTTCCCTTTGAAAACGAGGTAGCCGACTACGTAGAAGAAACAGAAAACCACGTTATGTATCGCGTGACTCCTATATATGAGGGACTTGACTACGTAGCTCGCGGCGTGCTTATGGAGGCATATTCGGTCGAGGATGACGGACGCGGAGTCTGCTTCTGCATCTATGCCTACAACGTTCAGCCCCACGTTACCATAGACTACTTTACCGGTGCAAACGTTCAAAGCGGCAAGCCCATGCCCGAGATCGACACAGACGGTGATGACAGAATCGAAGAAGAAACCGATAAAGATGACAACGAAGGCGGCGAATCTGCCGAATGCGATTATATTCTTAACACCAACAGCAAAAAGTTCCACTATCCCGACAAATCCTGCGCCGATAAGATAAGCGATAAAAATCGTGAGAAATTTAACGGAACGCGTGAGGAGCTTATTGAAAACGGCTACGATCCCTGCGGAATTTGTAAGCCTTAGTTTACATATCGACAAAATCGCCTACTTGGGGAGTAAATAATGAACGACAGAGACCGAATAAAGCTTGACAGACTTTGCAAGACATTTGACAGAAATTTCAGACTGACGCGAATGTACGCCGAGTATCTTGAAAGATATCCCGAGGTAATAACGAAGGAAATGATCGATACACTGACTGAGGGCGGAGAGATTACCGCTACTGAAGCGCTGGTGGCGCTTTTGTCCGAGATTTTTGCCTTGGATTTTGAAAAGGCGGAGGACAGAGTGATGATACGGGACTACCTTACACCGTCGGTAAGACTGCTCGATAGAAAGAAATACGAAAACAATCCTTACTATAAAAGCATCCGCCTTTCCGACATAAAGGATGGAAATTGGGAGATACGTATAGAGAAATACGCGCCATACCGCGGAGTTATTTGCGGCGATATGAAAATTTTCGAGGATATGCGCGAGCTTCCGCCTCTCGGCTTCTTCACCGAGGAGTTTTCATTCCCTGCTATTCTCGAGGGAGGAAACGAGTGGATGACCCTGACTCCCGTGGATCTTGACACCTGTGAGGAGGCTATTCAGGCAGCACACGGCAGAGTCGTTACCTTTGGTCTAGGTCTTGGATACTACGCCTATATGGTGTCCGAAAAGGAGGAGGTCGAATCGGTGACGGTGGTAGAGCTTTCGCCCGATGTTATACGGCTGTTTGAAAATCATATTCTGCCCCAGATGCCAAACCGGCACAAGATAAAAATCGTAAACGCCGACGCCTTTGAGTACGCAGAAAGGGTTATGCCTAACGAAGCCTTTGATCTCGCCTTCGTTGACACCTGGCGTGACGCATCGGACGGAGCGCCTATGTACAAGAAAATGAAGGCGCTGGAGCATCTTTCCCCAAAGACAAATTTCCTCTATTGGATCGAAAATTTCCTTATCTCAAGGGTACGGGCAGAGAATTTTGCCCGCATAATAGGAGAGATAGATGACGGAGATTTTGAGCCGAAGGATTTTACACAAATAATCGAAAGAATCATTAAAATATAATTTTTTAAAGAAAAATCGTAACCTTTTCGGTATTTTTACGTCATTATAAGCAGAAGCCGAAGGAAAGGAATATCACCATATGATACAAGATTCGGAAATTATTGAGCTGTATATAAGCAGAGACGAGCGCGCCATCAGCGAGACAGCGGAAAAGTACGGCGCGTACTGCGAAAAAATTGCCTATAATATTCTCCTCGACTCATTTGACGCCGAGGAGTGCGTGAACGACACCTATATGCGTACCTGGAATACAATTCCGCCCACCCTTCCCCGTATTCTGTCCTCATTTCTTGCGAAGATCACGAGAAATCTTGCCCTTGACAGGTACAGAAAAAAGGATGCGGTAAAGCGCTCGAGGTACGAGTCCTCGCTTGATGAGCTTTCGGAATGTATTGGAGGACGGGATATTTCTGAGGAAATTGAGATTTCCGCCATAGGTGCGGCAATAAGCAGATTTCTGCTTACAGAGAGCGATCTCTCACGCAGGTTGTTCATAAGAAAATACTTCTTCGAGGACTCGGTGCGTGAGATCGCGAAGGCACACGGACTTTCGACCTCGGCGGTAAAGACAAGCCTTCACAGAACGAGGCTGAGACTTAAGGCGTTTCTTTCGGAGGAGGGCATTTACATATGAGAAATGAAGAAAAGCTTTATCTTGCCATAGGCGAGATCGACGAGAGGCTTATTGAGGAGGCAGGCTCGGCCTACAAAAAGCCCTTACCCATTAAGAAAATGGTCGCGGCTGCTGCCTGCGTTGTCTTAGTGACGGTTGCGGCTATCGGTATGTCGGATATGTTCCTTTTGATGGGTAACAATGGAAACTCGGGAGGCGATATGGCTCCGGGAATGAACGGAGGCTCTGCAGAAAGCGAAATTCCCGAAAACGGCGTGCTTGTAAGCGATATAGGCAAGCTTACCCTACTTGAGACCAGCGATATGAGCTTTACCTTCCGCCTCGAAGTCTACCTGCCTACAGCCCTGCCCATTGACATTTATCTTTACTCAAAGGACGGCAGCACGGTTTACACCACAGCTGAGAACGTTAGCACATCTTCGGTTTACAGACCAACCATCTTAATTGACGGTGAGGCGGCCGAGAGACTGCCGGGCGAGATAGGCCGGTACGAAGTGACTATCAGCTTTGAGGGCATTGAAGAGCTGGATCTTCAGTGGCAGAGATACTTTACCATTGATAATTTTGGCCCCTTTGAGCACGGATTGGAGCTTGATTAAACCGCGGTAAAGTTTGCGGCTAAGCCGTATCGAAGCATAAAAAGGCGCTCATTACAAAGGTAATTTTATAATTTATAAAGGCCGCAAAGTGTTAACTCTTGTTTACATTTTGCGGCTTGTTGTTTTGTTTTTTCAAAATCCGTCAAGTTTTTCGGTAAATGTTATTGACCTATGAGAAAAATTATTATATAATTAATAATTAAGAAAAAGAATGACGGAGAGGTAACGAAGCTATGTTATCAAGTCTTACAAAAAGTACATATGAGACCATTCTTAAGGCCGAGCTGCGCCCTGCAATGGGATGTACAGAGCCGATTGCCATCGCTTATGCCGCGTCTATTCTCGGTGAGGTCCTTGGAGAGTGGCCAAGTGAGATATCCGCCCTTTTCAGCGGTAATATAATCAAGAACGTCAAGAGCGTTATCGTTCCCGCAACCGGCGGCAGACACGGAATTGAAGCGGCAATTGCCGCAGGACTTGTATCGGGCCGTCCCGACAAAAAGCTTGAGGTCCTAACGGTGCTGACAAGCGAGGACGAGGAAAAGATCGACGAGCTTCTCGCCTCCTGCACTATCAGCATCGGCAAGATGAACGTTGGTTGCAGCTTTGAGCTTGAGCTTTGCGGTAAGGCGGGAGATAAATGCGCGGTGGTAAAGATCAGCGGCGCGCACACCGGAGTTACTCTCGTAAAGCTTGGCGAGACAGATCTTACCGAAAAATACACAGAGACCACGATAGTTGAGGTAAGCGGCAATGCGCCCGACCTTACCCTGCTTAACGTTGAGGATATTATCAAATTTGCCGACGAGACCGACCTGACAGCTCTGCGCCCTTACCTGCTCCGTCAGATAGAGTTGAACATGGCTATCGCCGAGGAGGGTCTTACCGGAAAATGGGGTGCGCAGATCGGCAAGGTTATGCTCTCTATGGGAGGCGATCTCTCAAGACGTGCGAGAGCCTACGCGGCAGCAGGCTCTGATGCGAGAATGAGTGGCTGTGAGATGCCGGTATGCATCATTTCGGGCAGCGGAAACCAAGGAATTACCGCCTCCGTACCGGTAGCGGTTTACGCCCGTGAGATGGGAAAAAGCGAGGACGAGATGCTTCGCGCGCTGATCGTTTCCGACCTTATAACAATTCACCAGAAGACCGGAATAGGCACTCTCTCAGCCTACTGCGGAGCTATAAGCGCAGGCGTTGGCGCGGGCGCGGGAATATGCTATCTCCACGGCGGAAAATTCCGCGAGGTGGCACACACCCTCGTTAACTCGGTGGCTATTCTCTCCGGCACGATTTGCGACGGAGCAAAGGCCTCCTGCGCGGCAAAGATCGCGATGGCTGTCGAGGCAGGCATTATGGGATACGAGATGTGGAAAAGCGGAAGCCAATTCCACGGCGGTGACGGCATCGTAGAAAAGGGCGTTGAGAATACTATAAGGAACGTCGGCCGCCTCGCTAAGGAAGGTATGAGCGACACCGACAGAGAGATTATTGAGATTATGCTTGGTATTTGATTTCAGCCGAGCTGAAATCGGTTTTATTCGCCTACGGCGAGTTATATTGCTTCTCAGTGTTATTCGGCTATCGCCGAGCTTTATTCGCCTACGGCGAGTTTAATGGCGAATAAAATACAACTGCGAGCTCAGCGAGCAATATAACTTGTGCTTAAGCGAAAATATCACTCCGACCGAGTCGGAATATAACTTATTTTACAAGGGTTACATTATGTCAGACAGTATTATGAGAGATAAGGCCAAGGACTTTGCAAAGAAAATTGTATTTCTTTGCCGTAATATGAAAGCAGAACGCAAGGAAACCGTGCTCATTAACCAGCTTCTCCGTTCAGCAACATCTATAGGTGCGAATATTTACGAGGCACAATACGCGCAGAGCACAAAGGATTTTATCTCAAAGCTTGAGATTGCACAAAAGGAAGCTTATGAGACGGAATATTGGCTTGAACTTCTTTTTGAAACAGGTTGCATTGAAGAGAATGAATATAGACCAATTCAGAATGAATGCGGTGCTATTCGCCGAATGTTGATTTCTTCCTTAAAAACGATCAAGTCAAATGACTTGTAAAATATGATAATACATAATACCCCCTATAGCTCAAAACGGCTGTCGGGGGTATTCATTTTTACGTTTTTTAAAAACATATTGCATTTTTTTATATTCTGTGCTATAATAATCTCGTCACACGAACTGAATAATCGGTTTTTTAGGGGTATTTTCTGTTTATAGGGGATATTATACCCTTTTTTGAGTATACTCAAATCATATGAGTTTGGCAAAAATGCAAACTCCTCCGTGATTTGAGTGTGGTGAAGTATCCCTATTCCGATTAGTTTGTGTGACAACAATCGGAGTTTGCGTTTTTCGGTGTGTCAGCTTCGGTTGGCACACCTTTTTAGTTTGTTAGGATGAAAAGTATGATCGAGCTTAATTTAGAAAATCTGTATGAACAAATGTATTCCTATAAGCAACAGATTCAAAATCTTCAGGACGGAATAAAGGCATTTTCAAGCATCTTTGAGGAAAATAAGGACTGCGAGAAAAAGGCAAAAAGCATAGAAAAGCTAAAAGGAAGGCTAGAAAGAGAGCTTTCACTAACACTCTTTAAATGCGCCCTCGTGGAAGATCAAATAAACCGCGAGGAAGGCAGAAGAAAAAGCCTACATTAGGATAAAGAATTATGAGAAAAATCGGTTGCGAAATGCAACCGATTTTTCTTTATATCGAAAGTATATTAGATGCCACGAAGAAGTAGACGATAAGAGAAATTGCGTCGACGAGGGTGGTAATAAGCGGTGAAGCCATTACCGCAGGGTCGAGGCCGATCTTCTTCGCTAAAAGCGGAAGTGTTGCGCCGATTATCTTGGCAAGGATTATGGTGAGAGCCAGCGATGCGGCTACTGTAAGTGCCACGAGGAGAGTTACCGCCTCGTTGCCGAGTAGAAGTCCGTCGATCAGCATTACCTTCGCGAAGGTAGCAACACCAAGCGTCAGAGCGCAGAGAATTCCTACGCGAAGCTCCTTAAAGAACACGCGGAAGAGGTCAGAAAACTCAACCTCTGCAAGAGATATGCTACGGGTCACAGTGACCGACGACTGGCCGCCCGAATTACCGCCCGTACCCATTATCATCGGTATAAATAGCACGAGAACGGCGGGAAGCGCAGATTCAAATCCCGATAGGATCGCGCTTGAAAGGGTGGATGAGAGCATTAATATAAGAAGCCAGGGAATTCTCGATTTCCAGAGGGAGAAGACTCCCGTTTTAAGGTAGGAAGTCTCAGTGGGCGTCATAGCCGCCATCTTCGCAAAGTCCTCCTCAGACTCCTCGATAATAACCTCAAGAGCGTCATCAACGGTGACGATACCGACGAGGCGGTTTTCCTTATCCACCACGGGGAGAGCGATAAAGCCGTATTTATCGAACATAAGCGCGACCTCTTCCCTATCGTCGTGGGTACGGGCAAAGATAACGTTCTCGTCCATTATCTCAGAAAGCGGAGTGTCGGGCTCGGCAAGAAGTAGCTGCTTTGCGGTCACTATGCCAAGAAGGCGCTTATTCTTATCTGTGACGTAGCAGGTGTAGATGGTCTCCTTATCGATCGCGACGCGGCGAATGTGCAGAAGCGCATCGGCAACCGTCATATCACCGGTAAATCTCACATACTCGGTGGTCATTACCGTACCTGCGGAGTCCTTAGGGTATCTTAAAATATTGTTGATTATTTCGCGGTTTTCACTATCGGTATTTTTAAGAATACGTTTAACCACGTTGGCAGGCATCTCCTCAATAATATCGACGGTATCGTCGATATAAAGCTCGTCCAAAATGTCCGATAGCTCTCGGTCCGAGAAGCGCTCTATGAGAGACTCCTGCAGATCTGAGTCCATCTCCACGAAGGTCTCAGCCGCAAGCTCCTTTGAGAGAAGACGGAAGAGTAAAGTGTGCTGCCCTTCGTCCATCTCATAAAAAAGCTCGGCAAGGTCGGGTGAGGGAACGTCCTCAAGCAGAAGCTTTACCTCTGCATACTTTTTTGCACTAAGTAAAGAAGAAAGTCTCTCGGGAGTGAGAATTTCATCGCCCAAGAGACCGTTTATCATCATTTTTTCCTCCATTTTCGGCCTCCTTTCGTTCTTGGCTGCCGAAAATATGCGTCAGAAAACAGAACGCCCGTCAAAACGGCATTCACCAAGTCCGTATGTATTTATTAAATTACACCCGTGTGGGTTACTTCGTCCGTCCGACATAGCGGTCTCCTTTCCTTTGTTTTACGGTTTTATTTTACACCTGTTTTATATATTTGTCAAGAGTATTTTTCGAGAAGTTTACCAACTTCTTCCTCAGTAAAAATCGAAATACCCCGAGACGAGAGCAGCTCGGCGCACACGCCGTCACGATCCGTAAGCTTACCGCTAAAGCTGCCGTCATATATTTTCCCCTTACCGCAGGAGGGGCTTCGTGCCTTCAGTATAGCGGCCTTACATGAAAAGGACTCTGCCTTGCTTAAAGCCTGCTCTGCTCCGCTTATATAATTATCGGTAACGTCGCGGCCGTCACGCATAAGCACTCTGTCCCCGACCCTCTCGCTGGGAGTTCTCGGCGTTGGAAGGCCGCCGTCAACCTCGGGACAGATAGGAATAAGAACGTATTTTTCTCTTAACTTAATAACGTCGGCGTTAGGCTTGCTCTCGCCGTCGTAACGGCAACAGACTCCAAGTAAGCAAGCGCTTACGAGTATTGTTGGCTTTTTCATATTTATCTCCTAAAATAGTTTTAGTATATCCTTTTTTATTCCTTCAAGGTCACCGGCACCCATAAGGACTATAGTACCGTGTGTATGAAGATCCATATAACGGACGACCTCGTCATCTTTTAAGTATTTTGCGTTATTGCCTATCACCTCGGCAAGCCTTTCAGAGGTGATGCCCTCTATGGGCACTTCCCTTGCAGGATAGATATCTGTAATAATAATGAAGTCGGCAAGACACAGCGCCGAGCAAAACTCCGACCAGAGCCCGGCGGTACGGCTGAAGGTGTGGGGTCTGAAGATAACTGTCAGCGGCTCCTTCGTCAGCATCTTTAGCGCATTTATGGCCGCGGCAATTTCGGTTGGATGGTGGGCGTAATCGTAATATATGGGTCTGCCGTAACGGCTTCCTATAAGCTCAAGGCGTCTTGGAATACCGCCGTAAAGGGCGATTGCCTCTCTCACTGTATCTATATCTATTCCGTACTCGAGAGCGACGGTAATAGCCGCCGCGGCGTTATGTACGTTATACACGCCGGGAATATTGATTTCAAACTCCCCTACCTCGCTTCCAAACCTTGAGAGCGAAAAGATAAAGCCTGACTCTCTAAACGAGGTGATGAAGTATCTGTAATCATTTTCCTCGCCGAAGCCGAAGGTAACCACCCTCGTTTTTAAGCTTTTTAATATACTTCTCAGATTTACATCGTCTCCTGATATTACCGAAAGGTCGGTTGCCTTGCCGAGAGCCTTGGTAAATGAGAGCTTAATCTCGTCAACACTTCCGAAATAGTCGGTGTGATCAAGCTCAAGGTTAAGTCCGAGGGAGACGGTAGGCAAAAATTTAAGAAAGGAGTCCTTATACTCGCAGGCCTCGTAGATCATAAGATCGTTTAAACCGAGCCTTATCGGCTCGCCAATAGGAAGATCTGCGCCTGAAAGAACGGTGGGAGCTATGCCCGCGTGACTAAATATCAGGTCAAGCATGGCAACAGTAGTGCTTTTACCGTGAGATCCGCTGACACCGACACGTTTACGGTAGTCAAGCATGGTTGCGCCCATATATTCCGCACGGGAGACGATGGGTATCTCAAGTTTTTTTGCCTCAATAAGCTCGGGGTTATCGGGAGAGATAGCATGAGTATAGACTACAAGCGATGCGCCCCTTACGTTCTCGGCTCGGTGGCCGATGCCGACCCTTGCCCCAAGCAGAACCAAGGCTCTGGTGCGCTCGCTATCTTCTCTGTCACTTCCGCTTACCGACGCTCCGCGGAATAGCGTAAGCCTCGCGAGCGAGTACATTGACACTCCGCCGATGCCGACGAAATGTACCGTGGCAGAGGGATCGGCACTTATGGTACGTAGTCTTTCAAAGGAGATCTTTTCGTTACCCTTTTGGGTTTTATTACCTGTTTTTTTCATCTATTCTCCCCTTCAGTTAACGGTTTGTTCCATTTTTTTCATAAAAAGATTACAAATAATTAAAAAAATAATAATTAATTTACTGAATATTCTTAACAATCTCACTGTATAATATATTCGTAATCAAAAATAAGTTTACAACAGAGGAAGGAATTTCAAGTTATGCAGATAACAGACATCAAAATCAGAAAATTTTTTGACGAGGGACCTATGAAGGCTATCGTATCGGTAACCTTTGACGACTGCCTGGCAGTTCACGACATTAAGGTGATCTACGCACGCGACAGATACTTTATCGTTATGCCCTCGAGAAAAAATCCCGACGGAACATACCGCGATATCGTTCACCCCATCAACGCCGATTTCAGAGCAAGTCTTGAGGAGGCTGTTATAGATGCATATCACGTTCAGCTCGTTGCCGCGGAGCATGATGCAGAGATGGAAGAGGCATCTGTAGTAATATGATTTCGGAATAGGCTATCAGAACAGAAGAATCGTCAATTAATATCAAAAATTCAAGTCTTTAATCGGGCTGTCCTTTTCGGGCAGTCCTTTTTATTATGCATCTTGAAAACACGAGGGACGGCTCGATAGAACCGTCCCCGTAAGATTTTATGTAATATTATAGTTTCCAAGGGTCGACGGCTATTACTTCTTAGCATCCGAGCCAAGGATCTTCTGCTTCTCGATCATAGCCTTCTGATCGCGGGCGAACTGTCTCTGCGCCGCAAGAGCCTCTTTCTGAAGAGCAAGGTTAGCGCTCTGCTTCTCAGCTACATCACCCATAGCGTCGAGGTTCTTAGAGTTGCCGGCGTTGATTGCCTGCTGAGCTGCGAGAACGTCCTTCTGTACCGCAACAGCCGCCTGCATAGCCGCGTCAATAGCAGCCTGATTCTCGGCAACGAGGCGCTGAGTCTCTTCCATCGCCTGCTGACCCTCAACGAGAGATTTCTGACTCTCAAGCATAGCCTTCTGCTTCTCCTGAAGAGCTGTCTGCTCGCTTGTAACAACAGCCTGATCCTGATTAACAACTCTCTGACCGACCTGAACACCCTTCTGCTCACGGAGAGTCTGACGCTGCATATCATTTGTCTGACGCTGCATTTCGTTAGCGGTGTTCTGCTTAACTGCGATGTCGGCACAGATGGTGCTGAGCTCGTTCATAGCAGTAGAGAGAGTCTTAAGAGTTTCAATCATTGCGGTAAGCTTATCAATAATAGCCTGCTCGTCGTTAAGAATAAGTCCTTCAAGAGATGAGATCTCGCCCGAGCCAACCGAAACGCCGCCCTGTCCGGGAAGGTTTACGGGGTGGTCGGAAACAAATCTTTCAAGCTTCTTGTCGAAGGCGGCAACAAATTTCTGCATAGTTGCCTCAAGTGCCTTCTCAAGCATGGGAGAAACATCGATAGAAACAGGGGCAATATTAGGTGTCTGAGCTACATCCGAAGGAGCCTGCTGAGGTGCGTAGGAATAAGGCATAGGCATAGGTACGGGAATGTACTGAGGGTACTGATATGCGGGTGCCGCATACGCAGGTGCTGGATTTTGCTGAGGTGCTGCCGCCTGTGCGGGAGCTGCATTTGCTACAGGTATTTCGGGAATTGCCATTGTTGTTTCTTCCTCCTCTTCGTTTGACTCAAGATAATCGTCCGCTTCTGAATACGCCTGAATATCAATCATTTTAGTTTCGACAGAATTGCTGTACTTCTCGAAGGCGTCCATTATTCTTTCGGCCTTCCTGCCGCGGTAAAGCTCGGCAATACTTGCATAATCGGTTTGAACCGTGTCAAGCAGAAGCGAGATCTGCCCCTCGCTCTCGGCGAAGGCATTAAGCGCAGCGTTAAGCTCGTCTTTTGCGTCCTCAGCCCTGCTTGCATTCTTTGCAGACTCTCGCCTGCCGTACGCGATCTCAGCATTTTCAAGCTTTTTTCTCGCCTTCCTAAGATCCTTAGCAACCGATTTGTAGAAAACCAACTCGTCAGAGACGCGCTTTTTATCCTCATTCAAGGCTTCGCGCAGGGATGCTGCCTCAGCACTTTTTTCTCCAATATTAATACCAAAAATCTCGGGCATTGGATGCTACCTCTTTCTCCGCACGGCGGTTTTTGTAAACATTAGTTTTATTCAAATAATATTATATCAAATATACAATTAAAAGTCAATAGTCTTTAAAATATTTTTAATATCAAATTTTCGTGTTTTTTTAACAAAAAAGCACCGCTGCGGTGCGGTGCTTTTTCTCAAATTCAAAAAATTATCAGTGGCAGATGCATCTCTCGGTATCCTTATCGAAGATATGGATACGGGAAGTGTCAATAGCAACCTGAATCTTATCGCCTGCGCGGGCGGTGGATCTGGAGGAAACTCTTGCAATGATATTCTTACCGTTGGTTGCATCCTCCATACCCTCAAAGCCAAGGTAGAGATAGATCTCTGCGCCCATAAGCTCGGTAACGTCAACGTCAACGTTCATTATGGAGTCGGAAAGAGACTGAAGGAACATAGGCTCATCGTGAATGTTCTCGGGTCTGATGCCGAAGATAACATCCTGGCCGATGTACTCCTTGAGCTCGGGATTGTTTGCCTTCTCTGCAGGAAGCTTTACCTGAGTTGTTCCGAGGCATGCGTAAAGATCGTTATCCTTCTTTAAAAGCTTGCCGGTGAAGAAGTTCATCTGAGGAGTACCGATGAAGCCTGCAACGAAGAGGTTGCAGGGAGAGTCGTAAAGATTCTGAGGAGTGTCAACCTGCTGAATGATACCGTCTCTCATAACTACGATACGGCTCGCCATCGTCATAGCCTCAACCTGGTCGTGTGTTACGTAGATGAAGGTGGTCTCAACCTTCTTATGAAGCTTGGTAAGCTCGGTTCTCATCGATGCACGAAGCTTTGCGTCAAGGTTGGAAAGCGGCTCGTCGAGAAGGAATACTGCGGGGTTACGTACGATAGCACGGCCGAGCGCAACTCTCTGCTTCTGACCGCCCGAAAGAGCCTTGGGACGTCTCTCAAGAAGGTGGCTGATGTCAAGAATTCTCGCAGCCTCCTCAACGCGGCGCTTGATCTCCTCCTTGGGAACCTTACGAAGCTTAAGACCGAATGCCATATTGTCGAAAACGGTCATATGAGGATAAAGCGCGTAGTTCTGGAACACCATCGCAATATCTCTGTCCTTAGGTGCAACGTCGTTTACGTATCTGTCGCCTATGTAAAGCTCACCCTCGGAGATCTCCTCAAGTCCTGCGATCATACGAAGGGTAGTAGACTTACCGCAACCCGAAGGACCAACGAAAATAAGGAACTCCTTATCTCTGATCTCAAGGTTGAAGTCGGATACGGCGGTAACGCCGCCGGGATACTTTTTGTAAATGTGTCTGAGTGAAAGGCCTGCCATTTGCATTCTCCTTTTAAAAAATTTTAAGCGTCTATATTTTAGCAAAAAAAATCTAAAATTGGTAGTGGCAAACTCCACGATTTTTATTTACCGCATTTGTCTGATTTACACAAAAAACGTATGTAAAAATTGTTAATTTCAAAAATACAAGCTTGAAAATTCTAATTTATTAGAAAAACACACAAAAAAACGAGCAACTCCTTTTCTGAGTTGCTCGAAAAGCATTTATAAATGCGTTGTTTTTTGTTGTTTTCACATTACCTACGCGTTATTTAGCGTAAATTAAGAGTTTGCAGCTTTTATTATTGCGGTGAACTTGTCGGTCTTAAGAGATGCTCCGCCGATAAGACCTCCATCAACGTTTACCTTAGCAAGAAGCTCCGCCGCGTTGCCGTCGTTCATAGAACCGCCGTACTGAATGGTGGTGGACTCAGCAAGCTCTATGCCGTAAAGCTCTGCGAGGGTACGGCGGATAACACCGCAGGTCTCGTCAGCCTGATCGGGAGTCGCAGTAAGTCCTGTTCCGATCGCCCAAACCGGCTCATAAGCGATGATAACATTCTTCATTTCCTCGGCAGAAACGCCTAAAAGGTCAAGTTTTGTTTGCATTGCGACCACTTCATCGGTAATTCCGTTAAGTCTTTCGTCCTTAACCTCGCCAAGGCAGAGGATTACTTTTAAGCCTGCCGCAAGGGCTGCCTTGGTACGAAGATTAACCGTTGCATCTGTCTCGCCGAAATACTGTCTTCTCTCGGAATGGCCGATAACAACGTACTCTGTGCCGATCTCACATAGCATCTTCGCGCTGATCTCGCCGGTGTAAGCACCGCTTTCAGCGAAGTGTACGTTCTCCGCGCCGATCTTAATATTAGTTCCCTTCGCCGCCTCTACTGCAGTAGCAATATCAACATAAGGAACGCAAAGCACGATGTCGCACTTATCCATTCCCGCTACCATCGGAGCAAGCTCTGCGATAAAAGCCTTAGTCTGTGCAGGCGTCATATTCATCTTCCAGTTGCCTGCGATTACTGTTCTTCTCATTTTATTTTCCTACTTTTAAAAATATTAAATCAAATTCATTGACAATGGAATTGTTGAGCAGAAAGCGTCGCTCTCGGGTCGAAGACTTAGTTATCTACGTCGAGCCTGCCCGAGAACGGCGGTTTATGCCGAATATTACTTGTCAAGAAGACAAGAGATACCGGGAAGATCCTTACCCTCAAGGAACTCAAGCGACGCACCGCCGCCGGTAGAGATGTGAGTGATCTTGGAAGCGTAGCCAAGCTGCTCGCAAGCAGCTGCGGAGTCACCGCCGCCTACGATAGTGATAGCATCGCTGTCAGCAAGAGCCTGCGCTACTGCGATAGTTCCCTTTGCAAGAACGGGGTTCTCGAAAACGCCCATGGGTCCGTTCCAAACTACGGTCTTTGCGGAAAGAACTGCGTCAGCGTAGAGCTTTGCAGTCTTAGGACCGATGTCAAGACCTTCCTTGTCAGCGGGAACCGCATCGGAGTCAACATACTCGATGTCAATAGGGCCGTCGATGGGGTTGGGGAAGCTGTCTGCAATCGCGGTATCTACAGGAAGAAGAAGCTTAACGCCGAGGCTTTCTGCCTTCGCCATCATCTCCTTGCAGTAGTCGATCTTGGTCTCGTCGAGGAGCGATCTGCCTACGCCGTAGCCCTTTGCCGCGTTGAAGGTGAATGCCATACCGCCGCCGATGATAAGGGTGTCAACCTTGGTAAGAAGATTGTCAATAACGTTAAGCTTATCAGCAACCTTTGCGCCGCCGAGGATAGCAACGAAGGGACGCTCGGGGTTCTGAAGAGCCTTGCCCATTACAGAGATCTCCTTCTCAATAAGGTAGCCGCAAACTGCGGGAATGTAATCAGCAACGCCTGCGGTAGAAGCGTGCGCTCTGTGAGCTGCGCCGAATGCGTCGTTTACGAAGATATCTGCGTAGGAAGCAAGCTCTTTTGCAAGCTCTGCACCGTTCTTGGTCTCGCGGACGTCAAAGCGGGTGTTCTCAAGAAGAACAGCCTTGCCTGCCTCGAGAGCAGCAACCTTTGCCTTTGCGTCAGGGCCGATAATATCCTCTGCGAAGGTAACGGTACCCTCGCCGAGAAGCTCGTTGAGTCTTACGCATACGGGCTTAAGAGTAAGCTTCTTCTTGTCAGAAACGAGAGCCTTCTCAAGGTACTCCTTGGTAGCAGCTGCTTGGCTCTCAGCAGGAAGAGCCTCAACAGCCTTCTTTTCCTTCTTGGTAAGGCCAAAGTTCTCGGAAAGTATAGCGTGGGGCTTGCCCATATGAGAGCAAAGGATAACCTTTGCGCCCTGATCAAGAAGATACTTGATGGTGGGAAGCGCGCCGATGATTCTCTTGTCAGAGGTGATAACACCGTCCTTCATAGGAACGTTGAAATCGCAGCGAACCAGGACGGTTTTGCCTGCTACGGCTACGTCCTCAATGTTTTTCTTGTTGTAAGTTGCCATTTTTATATTCTCCTTAAAAATATTTTCACACAAGGTATATATTAGCACAATTGCTCCTTAATGTCAATAGGCATTGTTAAAAATTAAACAATATTTTTATTTGCCCGCAACGCTCATATTATGGATAAGAACGGCAGGCGAACCAAAGGTGGTAAATCCGCCGGTCACAGCAACCTCAACATTATCCGAAAGTGCCGCGATCGACTTAAGAAGCTCGAAGAAATTGCCTGCAATCGTAAAGGACTTAACCGCATCGCCAAGCTTGCCGTCAACGATCTTAAAGCCTGCCGATTCAATGGAGAAATCGCCTGTTATTGGATTGGCACCAGCGTGAAGCCCCTTAAGCTCGGTGATGTAAAGACCGTTCCCTGCCATAGCGAAAATCTCTGCTTCGGTGTTCTCTCCTGCCTCAAGGCAGAAGGCGTAGGGACTCACCGCAACGGGAGAAGCATAGCTTCCCTTACTTGCGTTACCCGTGCTCTCCACACCCTGAGCCTTAGCGGTTTCTCGATTGTGAAGAAGAGTTTTGAGAACTCCGCCCTCAATTACCGACTTACGGTATGCAGCAACGCCCTCGGCATCGAAGTTTGTCTGAATGGAAACTCCCTCTCGCATCGGGTCGTCTGTGATGTTTACGATATCAGAGGCAACCTTCTCGCCC
>SVTZ01000106.1 GCA_015063525.1 Oscillospiraceae bacterium | reverse complement strand
GGTATTCTGAAGGCAGAGGATATCCATTACAACGGTGATCTTCTTATCAGCGCCGCTGAGTGTGAGAGACGTGCAATGGAGATCGTTTATGCTATTAATGCCGACAAAACCGTCAGAAATCTTCTTGAGTACGGAGTAGAAAATACTCATTACACCCTTGAAGGTGAGGATTTCGTTGTTCCCTTTGATAATAATGCGTATAAAATGAGCCTTATTTATACAGGCGATATGTTCAACGCTTATTATTGCGGTGAGTGGACGAAGGAAATGGCAGAGAACGGCAATATGCAGAATATGCAGTCCGTCGTGAATTAGAAAGAATAATTTGGTGTATATAAGAGTTGTCGTATTTTTCGGCAACTCTTATGTTTGATATTCTGTCTTGAACTATCCTTAGAAAAAACATTGTTCCGCTTTGCGTAACAGAACGGAGAAATTAATGAAAAAACAGAATGATGAAATAACTCTAAGAGATTTTTTGAATATATTTATACCTAAAATTTGGCTTATAGCTCTTGTGGCGATTGTTGTTGCGGCTGGAGTCGGCTTATATTCGAATCTTCGGGTTGATACATATACCTCCAGCGCCAAATATATGCTTAATAAAGTAAATATGACTAATCCCGATGAAATGATCGGTCTTAATGCTTCCGAGGTTGAGGCGATGGGCATAATGATCAACAATATGGAGGAGATCATCAGGACGAATAATTTTTCAAATATGGTTATCGAAACCTTAGCGCAAACGGGTAATTCGACTGACGGACTCACCCCTGAGAGTCTTAAGAAGATGATATACATTAGCAAAACCGATGATGAAACGACCTGCTATTATCTTTCGGTTACCTCGGAGGACGCTTCGCTTTCCGCCGTTATCGCAGATGTGGCCGGTGAGCTTTTAGTCAGCGAATACGAGCGCATGCATAAGTACGCAATTACTATTACCAGAATAGATTCTCCAATTAAGCCATCCTCTCCTGACGGAAAAGGCGTGTTGCGCAATGCGTTTATCGGCGGCGTTGCCGGTGCTATCATTACCATGATTTTCGTTTTTGTGATTTCCAAGCTTGACGTTGTCATCAGATCAAAGGAAAAAATTGAGCAGGGATTTGATATTCCTATTATCGGTATTATTCCGCACTTTGAAAGTGATAATTGATCAGGCAGGGAAAGGAGAGAAAAATGGTTAAGCATCTAAAGAATAAAATGGATCAATACATTGATGATCCTCGTGTTGTAGATGAACGCACCCCCTTTGCAATCAGGGAGGCATATAAGTCGCTTTATACCAACGTGCGTTATCTTAATATAGAAGGAAAATGCAAGAAGATTGCAGTTACGAGCGCAGTTTCCTGCGAGGGTAAGACGACCGTTTCGGTCAATCTTGCCTTGACACTTGCACAAAACCTCGAGGACAAGCGTATTCTGCTTATTGATGCCGATATGAGGTGTCCGAAGGTTGCCTCGGCTCTTGGACTTAACACAAAGGCAAGAGGCCTTAGCGAGTATTTAGCAGGCATTGACGGCGATCCGAATTTTGAATATGTTGCTGAGCATAAGCTTATGGTTCTAACCGCGGGCGGACCTAATGCCAACCCCACAAAGCTTATCAGCTCTGAGAGAATGCGGAAGCTTCTTGATGCTTGCGAGGAGGAATTTGATTACGTTATTATTGATACACCTCCCGTAACTGTTGTTACAGATGCGGCTCTTATGGTTTCTAACGTAAATGGTTATATCATAGCCATAAGATCCGAATACAGTAATATGAACAAACTTAACGAATGCGTCGCAAGCCTTGAGCAGGTTGGTGGCGAGATATTTGGTTTCGTTCTCTCCGACGTAAAGGTTAAGAAGGACACCGGCAAATATTCAAGATACGGCGATAACGTTTAATGGTGGCGTTATGGGATACATAGATTTTCATGCCCATATTCTTCCGGGTGCAGACCACGGCTCAAGCTCGATTGAGGAGAGCCTATGTCAGCTTCGCTTTGCGCTTGACTATGGAATTGACCGTATTGTTGCAACACCTCATTTTTATCCCCACGCACATACTGTTGACTCTTTTCTTGAGACCCGTGACAATGCCTACAGAGCACTCTCCGAGTCTAACGACACCGGAGTAGACGTAAGGCTTGGCGCGGAGGTGCTTATCTGTCAGGGGCTTGAAAATCTTCCCGAACTTGATAAGCTCTTTATAAGCGGAACAAACAGCCTGCTTTTAGAGCTTCCTATTCCTGATTTTGAAAAAGGTTATTTCGACTCGGTCAGCGAAATGACTAAGCAGGGAATTGACGTTATCCTCGCCCACGCGGACAGATATCCAATATCGACAGTAGAGAAGATGCTCTGTGCAGGCGCAAGGCTTCAGCTTAATGCCTCCTCTCTTCTCGGTCTGTTCAAAAGGCGCGAGATTTACTCTATGATAGAAGAGAAAAAGGTGGTTGCGCTTGGAAGCGATATTCACGGAAGAGATAAAAAGGCTTATCGTGATTATGCCAAAGCGATGAAGAAAATTGGCCACAACGCAGAGTACATTATAGAACAATCAAATTCTATATGGAATATCAGCAAGGCTAATAAATAAAGAAAGTCTATATCGGCATAAGGCTGACGCAGACTTTCTTTTTTTAGATTTTTTAGCTTTCCATTTGTTTGCCTAAAAACATTCCGGCAGTCTGAACAAGCTTTGACTCAATCTCATCGGAAATCTTTCCGGAAGTAGATACGTCGTATTGCCAGGCAGAAACAACACAGCCGACTATATCTCCCTCACTTAGAATAGGCATTGCACAGTTAACGTAGTGCGAGCCGCCGTCGTTAATAATAGCTACCGGTTCACGACCGTTTCCTCTGACGTATAGCGTTCTTGATTCAACTATCTCCTCAAGACCTCTTGAAATTCGTCTCTCGAGATAATCCCTCTTTGACGCGCCCGAAACTGCGATTACAGCATCTCTGTCGCAGATAAATATGGGTGATGACGAGGTCTTTTGAAGTGTTTCGGCGTACTCGGTTGCGAAGGTCTGCATCTCTCCGATAGGTGAGTATTTTTTAAAGATCACCTCGCCTTCACGGTCTGTATAGATCTCAAGGGGATCACCGCCACTGATAACATTGACACTAAAAACCTTGTCGAGCTGGTTTTTAGCCGACTGAACTGCCACAGAATGGTATTTATCTGCGACTTTTTCGATATTCTTAGTGTCCTCGTTAAAAT
>SVTZ01000013.1 GCA_015063525.1 Oscillospiraceae bacterium | reverse complement strand
TGGTGAACCTCCTCAAGAGCCTCGGGGTCAAGAACATTTGCCTTGTAGCCAACACATATGAAGCCTTCTGCGGTAAGCTCCTCGGCAAGCTTCTTAACGGCCTCCTCGTTAAGGTCGAGAGCTGCAACCTTTGCGCCTGCCTGGGCGTAAGCGCGAGCCATATCGCCGCAAAGAACGCCGCCCGCACCGGTAACTACTACTACCTTACCGGAAAAATCTACGTTAAGGGGAAGATTTATCATAATTTTAACCTCTGAGTTTATTACTTATTAATTTTATCAAGCATATCCCATACGCCGAGCATATACATAATGCCGAGCGCGCGGTCGTAGAGACCGTAGCCGGGACGCACGTTTCCGGGCTTCTCATCCCAGAGATGTCTGCCGTGGTCAGGACGAATGTAGCCCTTGTAACCGCAGTCGTGATAAGCCTTGAGAATATCGAGAATGCCTGTGTCACCGTCGCAGTCTCTGTGGCTGGCCTCGGAGAAGTCGCCGTTCTCGAAGTGTTTAACGTTTCTGATATGAGCGAATGCTATCCTGTCACAATGCTTTCTTACAATATCGGCAACGTTATTATCGGGGTTTGCGTTAAGGCTTCCGGAGCAAAGGGTTAGGCAGTTGTAGGGATCGTCAACCATAGTGAGAAATCTCTCGATGCTGGGCTCGTCTACAAGGAGACGGGGAAGACCGAAGATATCCCATGGCGGATCGTCCATATGAATAGCCATTTTGATATCGCACTCACGGCAGGTAGGCATAATTGCCTCAAGGAAATACTTGAGGTTTGCCCAGAGCTTCTCGTGGTCAACGCCCTCGTAAGCCTTGAATAGCTCGTCAAGCTTCGCCATTCTCTCGGGCTCCCAGCCTGGGAAGGACATATTATACTTCTCGGTGAAATCAAGGATGTACTTCGCCATAGCGTTGTAGTCGTCCTGGATCATACCTTTTTCATAGAACAACGCGGTAGAGCCGTCGCCAACCTCGTGGAAGAGATTGCTTCTCGTCCAGTCGAAGATAGGCATGAAGTTGTAGCAGATTACCTTAACTCCGAACTTGGAAAGATTGCGAATAGTCTGCTTATAGTTCTCGATATACCGGTCGCGAGAGGGAAGTCCGATCTTGATGTCATCGTGAACGTTTACCGACTCAACAACATCAATGTTAAAGCCATACTTGTCACACTGTGCCTTAACTGCTGCGATCTCATCCTCGTGCCAGATCTCGCCGGGCATCTTGCTATGAAGAGCCCAGACGATACCCTCAACGCCGGGTATCTGCTTGATGTCTGACAGCTTGATACGGTCGTTACCTTCGCCGTACCAACGGAATGTCATTTTCATATTATTTTCTCCTCTTAGAAAATTACTTATTTCTTAACTCTTTCGGCTTCTTGATCTTGTTGAGCTCCTTGTTCATCTTAAGAAGCTCTTCCTTGGTGAAGGAAACGTTTGCCATACCCATCATAGAGGTAAGACGGAGAACGGTAAAGCTTCCCATCATTTGCATAAGACCGCCGCCTCCGGAAAGGTCAACGTCAAAGCCTCCGGACTTCTTCTCACCGTCATCCTTTTTGTTTTCGTCCATCTTCTTTTTGATCTTCATACCAACCTTTGCAAACCAAAGTTTTCCGGGAAGACAGCTCATAATATCGCTGAGCTTATCGTTAAGAGAGAAGTATCCCTCGGGAGCGTCGATATCGAACCAGTTAAGGATCGCGCCCTTTTCAACAAGACGGTAAGCTTCATTGAAGGTCTCAACCTTATTGATTATGCTTTCGTCGGTGTACTCGCCTGCAACTGCGCGAAGCTTGCTTTCGCCAACGTTCTTAACGTCGAAGTAGAAGAAGTGATCGGGCGCGGTCTTCTTACCGATAGACTCGCCGTTAACAAAGAGCTCAACCTCGGGAAGGTTGGAGTAAACGGTAACCTTAGTTACGTCCTCAACGCGGTCAACGTATCTCTTGCCGCAGATGTGAACGAAGGGGGCCTCCTCGGGGCTGCGGAGCCATGCCTTGTAGGCATAGAAGGAGTCCTTTTTGTACTTACGATCCATAGTCATAAGACCCTTGTGGTTCTGTCCGTTCTCGCCGCCCTCTGCTCTTGCGTCTGCGCCGAAGTCGAACATATTCCAAACGTGGGTAGCCCACATGTACTTTCTGGTAAAGAGCTGCTTGATAAGCTCCTCGTGATAGTATGCCTGATATTCCTCTGTATAGTCACCCTGCTTGGGATCGGAGGTGTGCCAGTTAAGCGCCTCACAGCCGTACTCGGAGCAGCCTATCGGAATATTGGGGTAGGTAGCATGGAATTTATCGAACCAAGGACCGTTCATATCGGTCTCGCCGCCGTACCAGCCGAAATAGTGGTTGTAGGAAACAACGTCTGGGATCTGGATATAGGGATCGTCGATCTTGCACATAGAAACCGATGCGATGGTGGTAAGACGTGTCTTATCCATCTCGTGGCAGAGATCGTTCAGAATATTGTGGTTTTCAAGAAGGTCGGGAGTAGAGCCGCTGATGGTGATCTCATTGGAAAGACCCCAGACTACGATAGAGGGATGATTGTAGTTCTGTGCTACAAGCTCCTTCATTTGAGAAATGGTATTCTCGCGTCCGGTAGGCATATGGCGGGAAATGTAGGGAATTTCTGCCCAAACAACCATACCGTACTCGTCGCAAAGATCGTAGAAATACTGATCGTGCTGATAGTGAGCAAGACGGATAGTGGTAGCACCTACTTCGAAGATAAGCTCCATATCCTCCTTGTGATGCTCGGGAAGGAGAGCGTTACCGAAGCCAAGTCTGTCCTGGTGACGGGAAACACCGCGGAGAGGATACTCTTCTCCGTTAAGGATGAATCCGTTATTGGGATCGATCTTGAAGGTACGGCAACCAAATCTTGAGCAAACGTTGTCGATAACCTCTTCACCTTCTACGATCTCAGCCTCACAGCAGTAGAGATAGGGATCTTTTCTGCCATGCCAGAGGTGAACGTCCTTGATCTCGAAAACAACCTTTTTGTCAGAAGAGGTGATCTTCTGAAGCTCGTTTTCTTCTTTATCATAGATAGTGTAGACGATCTGCTGACCTTCCTTAAGGTCTGTTACATAAACCTCAACCTCAACCTTTGCATCCTTGCCCTCAACTACGGGAGTGATCTTGATACCGGGTGCACCGTAGTAATCGAGGTCAAAGTGCGTTTCGTTTACGGTTACGATGTAAACGTCACGGTAAAGACCGCCGTAGAAGGTAAAGTCTGCCATCTGGGGATAAACGGTCTCATTCGGAGCGTTGTCAACAACGATGGAAAGCTTGTTGTCACCGCTTACAAGATTGCCTGTAAGGTTTACTCTCCAGGTGGAGTAACCGCCGTCGTGATGAGCAAGATGCTCGCCGTTAAGATATACGTCAGCAGAGGAGTTAGCGCCGCGGATTTCAAGGTAGTGGAGACCATCGCCAAGTTCTTCCTTGTTCAGATTCTTAGAATAAACGCAGCTGCCGCGGAAGTAGTCGCTACCGCCGTCGTAGCCGTCCTCGTTATTCCATGTGTGGGGAAGGTTAACAGAAACTGCGCCTTCTGTTGCAGCGGGGTCAGCGCAATCCTTGATAAACTGCCATCCCTCGTTGATCTTAAGTATTTTTCTCATAAAGACTCCTTTGTTATTTTGCTTAATGTTGTTAAGTTTAATTATACCAAAAAAAGTGAAGTTAAATCAATAATATAAAATAGAAAATATGTTAACAAACTTAAAATACGGCGTCCGACGGTGCATTTTGTCGGACGCCGCGAAAAATCACTCGTCTGAGTAGAAATTTTATTTAATTATGCGTTTTCAGCAACCTCTTCAACAGCCTTACGAGCTTCAAGCTCTTCGTTCATCTTAGCAAGAGTCTTCTTGTCAAGGTTGTAGATAAGGCCAAGACCTACGAACTGCATAATAGCAGCTACGAGGTAGAGAACTGCAACAAGAGTACGAAGGTTAAGGGGAACCTCGGTACCGATGAAGAGTTTAACGTCGATGTAAGCCTCACCGGCCTCGTTGATTGCGTTATTAACGTAGCCAAGACCGTTCATAATAACGAGAGCGACTGCGGGACCAACGCCCTGAGCAAGCTTTCTGAAGAAGGAGTGAAGCGAGTAAACTATACCTTCCTCGCGCTTACCGGTCTTCCACTCGTTGTAGTCGATAGCGTCACCCATCATAGCCCAGGATACGGTAGAATAAATACCAAGACCAAGGCTGTATACGAGCTGACAAACTACGTAAAGAGCAAGATCAAGACCGATGTTATTGGGAGTGATAATAAACAGACCGAGAGCGCCGATGATTGAGCAGATAGCACCTATAACAGAAAGCTCTTTCTTACCGTGCTTAGTAACCATCTTACGTGCAAGAGGTGTGAAGAGCACGATTGGTATCATAGCAAACATTGATACAATACCGGAGATCTGAGCGTTCTGGAAATATGTCTGGAATACTACCTGAACAGCGGTGGTAGCACCCTGCATACCGATGAACATACCCATAGCTGCAACGGTTGCTCCGACCGCGGGACGGTTCATAACAAAGTTCTTCATAGCCGAGAATACGTTGAACTTTTCCTGTTCCTCAGTAACCTTGGTTTCTTCATCAACACGGATCTCGGTGTTCTTGATCATGAACTGGAAGCAAAGGAAGCCGAGAACACCCATTATAAGAGCCGCAAGGAATACCTTGTAGCCGTTAAGAGTAACGCCGTCTGCCTCATACATAATGAAGGGAAGGATAACCATAGGAAGCATGTTACCTATCATGGAGCCGATAGAACGCCATGCAGAGAGAGAAGCTCTGTCAGCAGGATCCTTAGAAATAAGAGAAAGGAGCGAGCCGTAAGGAACGTTAGCGATGGTGTAGAATGCATCCCAAATTACATAGCCTGCGATGAAGATTATAAACTTAGCCCAAACGGGAGCCTTGGGGAAGGGAAGGAAGCAACAAGCGCCTCCGATGATAAGGCCGATAGAACCAAACCATATGTACTGAAGGAACTTGTTTCTCTTATACTGGTGTCTGTCAGAGTCGATAATAGTGCCGATAAGCGGGTCGTTGATAGCATCCCATATCTGAACTATAACGAGAAGAAGGGAATACCAAAGGCCCATACCCATTACCTGAGTCCAGAAGAGCGCCATTGTTCCCTTGAGCGCAAAGCTCATATTACAGCCAAGGTCGCCGGCTGCATAAGCTACGCTGTCGCGAATGCTGAATTTACGCTTGCCATTCGCATCAAGTTGAACTTGTTTTGCCATTTTTTGTTTTCCTCCAAAAAATATTATTTATATTTGCGCAAAAATATTATAACAAATAGTTAATATATTTTTAAGACCCAAAAGTGCCACTTTTGTGACACCAATCAACAAAAAAAATCAATAAAAATTAGTAAAACTTAACAAAATAATTAATAAACTTAGTAAAATTGGTCAAATCACTATCAATCTATTGACTAATTTATGTAAATAAAGTATAATATTTACATATCTAATTTAGGGGAATAGTTATGTATAAGCTGTGTAAAACCGAGGAGTCCAGCAAAAGGCAAAGAGAGATAGAAGGAGTTTTGCTCCGACTAATGACCTTGAAAGGGTATGATGATATTACCGTCAGCGAAATTTGTGAGGCGGCAAGCCTTCCGCGCAAGTCATTTTATCGTTATTTTGACGGCAAGGAGGGCGCGATGCAGTCTCTTCTTTATCACACTATGACTGATTTTCAGACCTTTTCAGATGTAATGAACAATAATACTTCGGATAACAAGAAGAAGGAAACACGTACGCTTCAAGGCGAGTTTGAAGGTTTTTTTGCCTTCTGGAAAAGCAAAAAGGATTTTCTAGATGCCTTTGACAAGAGCAAACTTATAGGTCTTCTGGTAGAGAATGCTACGGGATATGCTATGAGCGAGTTCGTTAATATTCAAAAATTTCTCACTGAGGGAAATGAGAGAGAAAGGCAGCAGGTGTTTCAGTTTACCATCTGCGGACTTATGACGCTGACTATAGATTGGTATCGCTCAGGCTTTGCTGAAACCGTCCCTACCATAGCAAGAACTGCCGCAAGGCTTATCAGTAAACCGCTTTTTCCTGATCTTGATAAAATGGGAATTCAAACCTAAAAATCAAAAATGTAAAGAAAAGGTTGCAAAATAAACAATTTTGCAACCTTTTTGCACAAAAAACTATTTGTTTTTGAAAAACTGATATAGATAGCAGGGTAGCATGCCGTTATATAGCTTCCTCACCTTATCGGCTTTTCTGCCGTAAAAACGCTCGAATGATGGGTGAGAGGTGATGATATATACCTGCCAGGGAGAGAGTGAGCGAAAATGAACGCCGATCTCCTTGTAAAGCTGCTCTACCTCTCGCAGTGTGCCAAGTCTCTCGCCGTAGGGCGGATTGCATACTATCGTTCCGCGCCGTCCGTCAACAGAGATTTTTCTTGCATCATGGCGGAACACCTTTACTATGTCCGATACACCTGCAAGTCTTGCGTTTTTCTCGGCAAGGGCCACCGCTGAGGGATCAATATCTGAGGCGAATGCCTGAAATTCAGTGGGATGCTCAAGGTCAAATGCCTCCTCGCGTGCGTCCTTCCAAATTTCCTTTTTGATAAAGGAAAAATCTTCTGCCGCAAAGTGTCTGCTTCGTCCGGGAGCGATTCCCTTCATCATCATAGCCGCCTCAATTGCAATAGTTCCGCTACCGCACATAGGGTCCCAGAAAAGGACGTTTTCACGGGGACGTGAGGTTGCCGCAATCGCCGCTGCAAGCGTCTCACGTATAGGCGCGCCCAGCGAATCCTTGCGGTAGCCGCGCTTGTGTAGAGCTACACCTGAGGTGTCTATCATCAGAGTGGCGAGGTCGTTTAAAATAAAGAACTCAATCTGATATTTTACGCCCGTCTCGGCAAATTGTGTGATACCGTAACGCTCGGTCATCGAGCGTACCACGGCCTTTTTAACAATTGCCTGGCAGTCGGGAATAGAAAATAATTTGGATTTTATGGAGTGGCCCTTAACGGGAAATGCGTCGTCACGGCCGATAAAGTCCGGCCAATAAAGGGTGCGTGTACCCTCAAAAAGCTCCTCGAAGCTCTCGGCTTTAAATGATCCGACCTTGATGAAAACTCGCTCGGCGTACCGAAGGAATATATTTGAAAGCGCAATAGCCTCCTCGTCGCCGAGGAATGTAATTCTGCCGTCTATGGTTGAAATTCTCTCATATCCCAGAGCCTCTATCTCCTCTCCCAGAAGATGCTCTAAACCGAAAAGACAGGTCGCAACAAGCTCAAGTTTCATAAAATTCTCCGTTATTTTTGATCGCTAACATTATAACATTTTCATTTACTGTAGTCAACACAAAAAAGACCTGCTACCGAAAATATTTTAAGTATTGACTTTTTTATAATTACTGTGATATAATTAAGTGTTAAAAAAATTTAGGAGACTATTCCAATGAAATGGACATCACTTAACGACCTTCGTGAAAAATATCTCGCATTTTTCGAGAGAAAGGGACATCTTCGTCTTCCTTCCTTCTCGCTTATTCCAAATAATGATAAATCCCTGCTTCTTATTAACTCCGGTATGGCACCTATGAAGAAGTTCTTTACCGGCGAGGAAGAGCCTCCCTGCAACAGAGTATGTACCTGCCAGAAGTGTATCAGAACTCCAGACCTTGAGAGAGTTGGACACACTGCCCGACACGGCACTTACTTTGAGATGCTTGGCAACTTCTCCTTCGGAGACTATTTCAAGGACGAGGCAATTCCGTGGGCATGGGAGTTCCTTACCGTTGATCTTGAAATTCCCGGTGACCTTCTTTGGCCCTCTGTTTACGAGCATGACGACGAGGCTTACGCTATCTGGCGCGACAAGATCGGCGTTCCCGAGAGCCACATAGTCAAGCTTGGCAAGGCTGATAACTTCTGGGAGCACGGAAGCGGTCCTTGCGGTCCTTGCTCTGAGATATACTTTGACCGCGGCATAAAGTACGGCTGCGGCTCTCCCGACTGTAAGCCCGGCTGCGACTGCGACAGATTTATGGAGATATGGAACAACGTATTTTCACAGTTTAATAACGATGGTAAGGGCAACTACACCGAGCTTGCGCAAAAGAATATCGATACCGGTATGGGTCTTGAAAGACTTGCTTGCGTAATGCAGGGCGTAGGTAACCTCTTTGAGGTTGATACCGTTCGCGCGCTTCTTGACAGAGTTTGTGAGATCGCAGGCAAGACCTACGGTGCTGAAAAGGACGACGACGTTTCCATTCGCGTTATCACCGACCACGTGAGAAGCGCAACCTTTATGATTTCCGACGGCGTTATTCCCTCGAACGAGGGACGCGGATACGTTCTTCGTAGAATTATCCGCCGTGCCTGCCGCCACGGTAAGCTTCTCGGTATTAACGGTATGTTCCTTCGCGGTCTTTGCGAGATCGTTATCTCTCAGAATGAGGGTGCATATCCCGAGCTTAAGACA
This sequence comes from Oscillospiraceae bacterium, assembly GCA_015063525.1. GTDB lineage: Bacteria > Bacillota > Clostridia > Oscillospirales > CAG-272 > UBA1740. Next base: position 16,367 of record SVTZ01000013.1, on the reverse strand, counting down.
AAATACGATTATATTCTTAAGGTTATGACTCTTGAGGAAGAAAGATTTAACGCTACCATTGATGCAGGTCTCGGTATCCTTTCGGGCGTTATTGCAGATGCAAAGGAGAAGGGTGAGAGTGTAATTTCCGGCTCTGATGCCTTCAAGCTTTATGACACCTTTGGCTTCCCTGTTGACCTGACTCGTGAGATTGCAGAGGAGGCGGGACTTTCTATTGATGAGGACGCCTTCAAAACTCTTATGGACGAGCAGAAGCAGAGAGCAAGAGCTGCAAGAGGCAATATCTCCGGCTGGGCTGATTCTTCCAAGTCTCTTCTTGAAAATCTGCCCACAACCGAGTTCCTGGGATACGAGAGCGAGAAGTGCGAGGCAAAGGTTCTCTCCATTATCGCAGACGGCGCTGTGGTTGATCAGATATCCGAGGGCGAATGCTCGGTTATCCTCGATAAGACCGTATTCTACGGTGAGGGCGGCGGCCAGGTTGGCGACAGCGGCACAATTACCGTAGGCGATACGACTCTCCGCGTTGTTGATACCAAGAAAACAAACGGCGTATATATCCACGAGTGCGAGCTTGAAAACGGCGCCCTTAAGGTTGGTGACGTTGTTACCACTTCTATCGACTCCGAAAGACGTGCGGCTATTAAGAGAAATCACTCCGCGGCGCACCTTCTTCAGTCGGCGCTTCGTCAGGTTCTCGGCACACACGTAGAGCAGGCGGGCTCATACGTTGACGAGCATAGAGTTCGCTTCGACTTCACTCACCTTGCGGCAATGACTCAGGAGGAAATTGCTAAGGTCGAGGCAATTGTAAATGCAAATATTCTTCTCTCCGAGAAGGCTGAAACTATAGTTACCACCCCCGACGAGGCAAAGAAGATGGGCGCGATGGCTCTCTTCGGCGAAAAATACGGCAGTGAGGTAAGAGTTGTGAAAATCGGCTCCTCCTCTACCGAGCTTTGCGGCGGTACTCACGTTGAATCCACAGGAAATATAGGTCTCTTTAAGGTTATCTCCGAGTCAAGTGTTGCCGCAGGTGTGAGAAGAATTGAGGGTACTACCGGTCTTGGCGTGCTTGCCCTTCTCGGTGAGCGCGACGCTCTTATCCGAGATACAGCAAAGGAGCTTAAGTCTCCCAATCCTGCGGGAATTGCAAAGAAGGCGGAGTCGCTTCAGGCAGAGATCAAGGAGCTTCGCCGCGAGCTTGAAAGCGCAAATTCGCAGATTGCAAATGCAAAGGCAGAGGCGCTCTTCTCGGGCATCAAGACCGTAGGTAAGTTTAAGCTTCTCTCGGCAAGGGTTGAGATGCGTCCCGATCAGGCGCGCGGACTTTGCGATACCGTAAAGGACAAATATTCCGACGCTGTTGCAGTATTTGCGGCGGTTTCGGATGGTAAGCTTAACTTTGCTGTTGCGGCAGGCACTGATGCGGTTAAGGCAGGTGCACACGCAGGCAACATTCTCCGTGAGATTGCGGCAATCTGCGGCGGTAAGGGCGGCGGACGTCCCGACTCTGCAATGGGTGGCGGTAAGGATATCGATAAGGTATCCGAGGCTCTTGCAAAAGCGGAAGAAATTATTGCAAAAATTTAATCTAACAATTATTTTTCATAAATAACACGAGAAAGGAGTCTTTGACAGCCGAAAGAGCACATCAAGGACTCCTTATGTTTTTTATTTTATCAGGAGATTAGGTTATGCTTAAAAAATTTTTGTGTTTCTTTATTATTGTGTATTTATCTCTTAGTTTGCTTGCCGGATGTAATATCGGTAATAAAGACTACGGGAAGGATAAGGAAAATAGCAAGGAAATTGCTGTAGAAAAGGTGGTTTTTGATAAAACTGATATATCATTAAAGGTTGGCGAGAGCGCGAATATTTCAGTAAGCATTTTTCCCGAGAATGCTAAAACTGATAAATTGTCATGGATTAGTTCAAATCTTAATGTAGCCATAGTCATGAACGGCGTTGTTTCTGCATTGTCCGAGGGCACAACTACCATAACCGCAACCTCCCGAAATGGTAAATATTCAACTTGTGTTGTGACGGTTAGTTCTGATGAAACCGAGGAAGAGTTTAGTCCTTGTCTTTCCGACGATGTAATACTTAGTCGCAATGGTGATAAAGATTTTCCAAATTCTATAACCTATGAAGAAAGCGAAGAAATCGTTTTACCGAGAGGAAAAAAATTGAAATTTATTCCAACACAATCCGGAACATACCTTATTACATCACAAGCACTGGATCCTCAAAAGGAAGGAAATTACCTTAATTGTGAAGGTCGGATTTTTACCCCCGACGATTTTGAAGAAAAAACAGTTTGGTACACATATGAAAATGTTGACAGGTTTACCTTGAGCAAGGACGAAAGAAATGTATATATGTTAGTTTACCTTGAAGCATATAAGGAGTATTACATAAGTATTGCGTATTACGACATTTGTCAAGAAGGTACTATTAACTTTATAGTTGAACGTCTCGGCGGAGAGGGTTACCATCGATTCAGTCTAGCTTCTCCCAGATACTTTACCGGTCTTGAGGATGCTACTGGCGAGTTTATCTCAGGTGGTATTGATGTTGAGCTTGGTGCAGATAATATTTGGCGTGAGAAGCGCACGGACGGTAGAGAAGGCTCTATTCTTTATGCCGACTTTATTATGTCTAATCAGATTTTCGTCAATACGATTGAGCAGATGATCGAACTTGGATCATTTGATTTTCTTCGAACCGAGGAAGACCAGTTCATTCTTAAATACCTTGAGCTCTTCGACAACGATCCCGAAAAGTGCGATATATTTCTTCGCGAGCTTTGGGGCGAGCATTACGAATCCTATGCTGAGACATTTCAGTTACAGGATGTATATCAGGGAATATACCACGGCAATGGTGAGGATTACACCGAGCTTGCAAGAAAGTATCTCGCAAAGAGAATTACCGTTGGCTACAACGCCGACCTTAACGAAACCATCGAAGAGGGTGACGAAAGACTTGGTTGCGTTATTGTAACCGATGAGCTTGCGGATGTTCTTCAGATGTTGATGGATAAGTACACCTTTGAGGGTGTTAAAAATTCATGGACAAAGCTTTGCTACTATCATCAGTATTTCTGCGAAGATACTCCTTTCTAATACAAAATGTAAATAATGATTTTCATTTTTGTTCTGTATTGATTAAAAAATACATTTTGACTAATTTATAAATAAAAAAGGAAATAATAATGACTGTATACGAAAGATTTTTGAAGTACGTATCATACGCCACGACTTCTGATGAAAATAATGAAAAATGCCCCAGTACCGAGGGGCAGAGAGTTCTTGCAAACGTGCTTTGCGAGGAGCTTTTGGAGCTTGGTCTTACCGATGCGAGAGTTGACGAGAACGGCTACGTTTACGCCTCCATTCCGGCGAACTGTGACGGTATGCCCTGTATTGGCTTTATTGCCCATATGGACACTGCATCCGATGCGCCCGGTGAGAATATCAAGGCTAAAATGATTAATTATGATGGCGGAGATATAGTGCTTAACGAGGAGCAGGGCATTGTTCTTAAAATTTCCGATTATCCTTATGTAAGCGACCTTGCAGGTCAGCGTCTTATCGTCACCGACGGTACGACTCTCCTTGGCGCAGATGATAAGGCTGGTGTTGCGGAAATTGTTTCGGCTGTGGACAAGATCCTTAACAGTGATATTAAGCACGGTAAAATCTGCATTGGCTTTACTCCCGACGAGGAGATTGGAAGAGGTGCTGATCTCTTTGACGTAGAGGGCTTCGGCGCAGATTACGCCTACACTCTGGACGGTGGCGGTCTCGGCGAGATTGAGTACGAGAACTTTAACGCCGCATCTGCGGTTGTAAAGGTACACGGCAGAGCGATTCACCCCGGCAGCGCAAAGGACAAGATGATAAACGCGGTGCGTATTTCTGCAGAGTTTGATTCTATGCTTTCGCCTGACGAAATTCCCGAAAAGACCGAGGGTTACGAGGGCTTCCACCATCTTCTCTCTATCGAAGGCGAGACCGAAGAATCTGTTTCGAAATATATTATCCGCGACCACTCAAAGGAAAAGTTCCTTGCCATCAAGGCAGAATTTGAAAGAGTTGCGGTGGCACTTAACGCAAAGTACGGCGAGGGCACGGTTGAGCTTATCCTCCGCGACTCCTACTACAATATGAAGGAAGTTTTAGAGGATAAGATGTACGTGGTTGACCGCGCTACGGCGGCGATGAAGCGTCTTGGTATGAAGCCTGTTGCAGTACCGATCCGCGGAGGCACAGACGGCGCAAGACTTTCCTTTATGGGGCTGCCTTGCCCCAACCTTCCCACCGGCGGCGGAAATTTCCATTCCAGATTTGAGTACGTGTCGGTTGACGCGATGGAGAAGATAATTGACCTAATTGTTGAGATTGTTAAAGGATAAAAGAAAAAAGCACCCCAAGGGGCGCCTTCCATAAAGCAGGTTTACCTGCCGAGAAACAAAAGGAGTACGGATATTTTTGTTCGTACTCCTTTTCACATGCCTTGCCTCGCAAGGTATAGAGTGTTACACCTTTTAGGTGTACTATCGGGCGGTAATTAGCCTCCCTTTACACAAGGGAGCCTTTGGTATGTGCGCTCCGAAAGTCTGTCTGCTTTTCCTGACAAGCACTGCTTTTGTGGACACAAAGGCGAAGCTATGCGCAAGGCGTGGCTGAAAGCACTTATAGCATTTTGCTAAACTTGATTTTTGAATTTTGCTCATAAATTTGATATCCGGAATTGGAATAACAATTTATAGCTGCAATATTTCCTTTATCGGTTTGAATATTAATTTCATTAAATCCGAGTCCCTTAACATATTGCTCCGCATAATTCAGAGCAAAAGATCCAATCCCTTGGTGTTGAAAATCTTTTGCAACAAATAACATAGATATCCATGCTTTATCTGTGTTCATCAGTCCATTAATTTTCATATATGCGACAGGCATTGCACCCTTGCAAACCAAAAAATGTTTTTCATCGGGATCGTCAACAGAAAGAATTCCCCTCCATTCACTTAAAGATATATTTCCGACATTCAAAATATCTTTGTTTTGACCAAACAGAATTCTTACAAAATATGCCTCATTTATTGTTGCCGGAATAACAGTTAGAGAGTTTGGAATGTCTAATTCATACATAATTTCACCATCATTTGTGAAATCGTTAAAAGATTCAAACGACTTTTCTAAAAAACATAATGACATTTGAAGGTTACGACTTGGAATGTTGTCAGGTTTGACATAACACCGAAGGTTTGTTTCTCCCGTTTCGGATAAGTGGTTTATCGCCGCGCGAATCATTGATTTTGCTATTCCTCTTCTTCTGTATTCCGAAATCACAAACAAGTCACCATAATACCAAAGCTGAGGATTGCTTTCGTTTCTCACACAATGAAGTCTACCAACGACATCATTGTTAGATGTAGTAGCAATTACCCCAAAGCACTCGTTACTATTGACAAGTTCATCAAAAATATACTGCCGTGACCGATTGATAAATAGTGGGGTAGATTCTTTCCATTGCATTTTCCCAATTTTTAGCGCAAGTTCGTTGGTCAAGAATTTGCTGATCTGAATTGTAATAATTTCTTTCATTTCGTTACCTCTTTCTAAAAAAATAAAATGCCCTTGATAAAATCAAGAGCATAAAGTCAAGACGCAACGATATAAGTTAGTTCGCGGACAAAACGGCAATTGATTTTATCAGTGTTAAGGTTGTCATTTTGTCCACCTCCTTTAAGTATCAATTTTGTACTTTTATTGTAGCACAATATTCTCAAAAAGTCAATATTTAATATATCAACTATTAGTTGTTATAAGAAAAGCTTGGCGTACCTGCTTTATCGCAGGTACGCCAAGGGGTGATTTTTTCTAATTCTGCATTCCGCATCATGCTTTCAATTATGCCTCTTCAAAGAGCTCCTTGCCGACGCCGCAGATGGGGCACTCGAAGTCCTCGGGAAGATCCTCAAATTTTGTACCGGGGGCGATGCCCTGCTCGGGCGCGCCAAGCTCCTCGTCATATTCCCAACCGCAGGGGCCGCATACGTATTTTGCCATATTTATTTATTCCTTTCGTTTAATCAATTTTGTTTTGTGAGTTAATTATATCAAAATGATAAACATATTTCGGTGACTTAATCACATTAAATCTTGAAAATTTGGAATTATTTGCAAAGTTCTTCTGCAAGTGCCTTGATCTGTTCTCTGTTTTCGTCATTCATAGCGCAGAGGATCTTTACACCCGCCTCGGTGTAAGTGAGATTCTTGCTCTTTTCGAGCATAGCCTTCATAACCTTTGTTGCCATAGGAGCCCAGGAGCCGTTTTCAATAAAGGCAACCGTTCTGTTCTGGTAGTTTCGTTCGGTCAGGTGGTTGATAAATTCCTTCATAAATGGGAAAATATCAGCGTTGTAGGTGGTGGTCGCGAGAACGAGTCTGTCGTATCTGAATGCGTCCTCAACCGCCTCGGCCATGTCGCATCTTGCAAGATCGCTTACCGCAACCTTAACGCCCTTTGCTTCAAGCGCCGAAGCAAGCTCGTCCACAGCTACCTTGGTGTTGCCGTAAACCGAGGTGTAAGCTATGCACACGCCCTCTGTTTCGGGACGGTAGCTTGACCAGGTGTCGTAAAGTCCAAGGTAATAACTAAGATTTTCTTTAAGTACAGGGCCGTGTAGTGGACAGATTATCTCTATATCAAGTCCTGCTGCTTTTTTGAGAAGTGACTGCACCTGCGCGCCGTATTTACCAACGATGCCGATGTAATATCTTCTTGCCTCGCAGGCCCATTCTTCATCTACGTCAAGTGCGCCGAACTTTCCGAAGCCGTCGGCAGAGAAAAGAACCTTGTCGGTGGAGTCGTAGGTAACGATAACCTCGGGCCAATGTACCATAGGTGCGGTAACAAAGGTAAGTATATGCTTGCCTAAAGAAAGTGTGTCACCCTCTCCTACAATAATACGCCCTTCCGAAAAATCCGTGCCGAAGAATGCCTTCATCATAGTAAATGCCTTTGAAGATGAAACGATAGTAACCTCGGGGAATGCCTTTACAAATTCCATAATGCTGGAGGAATGGTCGGGCTCCATATGCTGAATAATAAGATAGTCGGGCTGTCTTTCGCCAAGAGTTGCCTTTACGTTCTCTATCCACTCTGCGGAGAAGTTGATATCCACGCTGTCCATAATTGCAATCTTTTCGTCAATTATAGCGTAGGAATTGTAGGCCATACCGTTAGGAACGATATACTGTCCTTCGAAAAGGTCTATTTTATGGTCGTTTACACCAATATATTTAATATCCTTTGTAACTTTCATTTTATTTACCTCTTTTCATTATGCAAACAGAATTATAACATAAAACGATCGAAATATCAATCATCAATCATAAAATAACTTAAAAAACTTGACATAAATATTTAAAAGTGTTAAAATAACTTGTTAAGACATTTTTAGAAAAATAAAAAGGAAAGAAAACAGATATGGATGTTGCATTAAAGGTTATTTACAACGTTGCCCTTCTTTTTATAATGATGATACCCGGCATTCTTCTTAAAAAATGCCGTCTATCAACCGACGGAATAGGCAAGGGAATTTCAAATCTTGTTCTTTATATTGCCCAGCCTGCGCTTATTTTTCTCGCTTATCTTCGTCCCTTTGACAAAAACATTCTGATAAATTCGGCATACGTTCTTGTTCTTTCGATAGTCGTACATATTATTTTCTCGGTCGTGGCGATGAATTTCTTTAAAAAGTCGCCCGACGGAGCGCGACGTATGCTTCGCTTTGCTACTATATTCTCAAATGCTGCGTTTATGGGTATTCCGCTTATCTCAGCTGTGCTTGAGGATACCTATCCCGGTGCTACGGTTTACGCATCTATTTACAACATCACATTCAATCTCTTCCTTTGGTCGCTTGGTGTTTATATCTGCACCGACAAGCGCGACGTGAACGAAAACGGCATTGAGGATGATGAGGAGCATATCAAGCAGGGCGCATCTCCCCTGAAGGCGCTTTATCACCCCGTAACCGTTGCAGCGGCAATCGGTCTTTTGTTCTTTATTCTTCCCATTGAAGGCTACGTTCCCGGTATACTTACCGAGTCCTTCGGTATGCTGAAAAATTTGGTTGCGCCTCTTTCGATGGTAGTTATAGGTCTTCGACTTGCGGATATGAGCTTTAAGGGCATTTTTAAGGATAAGGATATGTATATATTCCTCCTTCTTCGCCACATTCTCCTGCCTCTTGCATCTCTCGGAGTAGTAAAGCTAGTAGGACTTGTTATAGATATTCCCACGGTCGTAGAGATGGTTGTTGTTATTATGGCGTCCGCGCCTGCGGCGACCTCGGCTACTATGTTTGCCGAGAAGTACGACTGCGACGCAGATTACGTGTCCAGACTGGTTACCGTTTCAACCCTTCTGTCGATAATAACTATGCCGCTTATACTTCTTTTGGTTTAAATATATTAATTTGAGGATGATTAATGGATTTCAAAAAAGCAATTCCCGAAATTGAGAAAAAAATACACTATACCTTTAAGGATAAAAGCCTTCTGACTCAAGCTTTTACTCGCTCCAGCTTTTGCAATGAGCATAGAGCTGTGGGAAGGAAGGAATATATTTCAAACGAAGTGCTTGAGTTCTTTGGCGACAGCGTCCTTTCCACCGCAATAATCAGTATGATGCTGAAGGAAAAGACCGAGAGATACGAGCACGGTATTTACACCGGACTTGACGAGGGCGATTTCTCCAACATTCGCTCAAAGCTTTCGGATAAACGTAATCTTTCCCGATCGATGGCTACTCTTGGTCTGCAGAAATATCTCAGGATGGGCGAGGGAGACGCAAAGCTTGGTATTGAAAACGAGCCTTCGGTTATGGAGGATCTTTTTGAGAGCATCGTCGGTGCGGTTTATATCGACTGCGGTATGGATATAGCGAGAGTCATCAAGGTTGTGTCGGGTATGCTTGACGTATCGGCCTATTTCTCCGGCGAGGCGGCACCTATTCAGAGCTATAAGAACGCTCTGCAGGAGTGGTGCGCCGATAAAAAGCACCGTCTTCCGACACCGGTATATAAGACCGTATCCGAGTCCGGTCCCGATCATAAAAGAATTTACGAGAGGGCGGTTTACATTGGCGACCGCGCGGTTGCTACCGGTAAGGGTAAAAATCAGAAGCTCGCTGATGCCGCCGCCGCTGAGGCGGCTCTCGAGATACTGAAGAGTGAGAGCGTAAAGGCTGCTCCCGTATCTCTTGAGGCTCTGACAAAGCTGAAAAATTACGCAGCGCAGAATAAGAGCCCATCTCCTGAGTTTCGCGACCTTGGCGAGACACCTTCGTCAAACGCTAATTCCCGCGAATATATAATCGAGTGCCGCTGTATGGGTAAATCGGCAAGTGCTACCGGTAGGAGCAAGCAGGAGGCAAGAGCTCTCGCGGCGGAAAAGCTTCTTTCCGAGCTTATGCCAAAGAAAGTCTACGCTAAGCCTGCAAAGAAGGCAAAGCCGACTGAGAAAAAGCCCTTGTCGGTAAAAAAGCCGCTGTCTGAAAAAAAGCAAATACACAAAAATGCGAAGAAATCCGAAAAGTGCCCATCGCCGAAGAAACAGTCGTATCAGCACAAAAAGCATCTTTAATGTAAACTTTAAGCTACAAATCGGAGTAAAATATGAAGAAAACCTATCTTGAGGGCGGTAAGATCTGCACCTCTCACGGTGTAAAAGGGCTTTTGAAGGTAGAGCATCTATGCGACTCGCCCCGTGTTCTCACCTCTGCGAAAAAGATATATCTTAAGGAGCGCGATGGCTCCTTTACCGAGAAAAAAATAAAAAGCGCGTCTGCTGCGGGGCAGTTCGTTCTCATGGGTATTGAGGGCATTGACAGCCGCGAGGAGGCTATTGCTTACCGCGGAAGACTTATTTATCTTCATCGCGAGGATATACCCGTCGCAAATGGTGCGATGCTTATCGCAGATATGATAGGGCTGCCCGTTTATCACGCTGAAAGCGGAGAGTCTCTTGGTGAGATATCGGATATTTCAGACGTTGCCGGAAGAAGAATATACACTGTAAATTATCAGGGCAGGGAGGTTCTTATTCCCGATGTGCCCGAATTTATAAAGGAGATTAGCGAGGAGAAAGGTATGGCGGTTTTACCCATTCCCGGTCTCTTCGGCGGTGCAGATGAAGTTTGACGTAATGACTCTTTTCCCAGATATGGTGCGCGGTGTGCTCGGCGAGAGCATAATCGGACGCGCTCAAAGCGGCGGCCTTATTGAGGTCGTCTGCCATAATATCCGCGATTTTTCAAAGGATAATCATAGAAAGACCGATGACACTCCGTACGGCGGAGGTGTTGGAATGGTTATGACCTGTCAGCCTATTTACGACTGCTACGAAAGCATTATTAATAATATTCCCGAGCACAATAAAAGACGTGTGATATATATGTCGCCTAAGGGCGCGATATTTTCCCATGAAAAGGCCTGTGAGCTTTCACAGTACGATAATCTTATATTTCTTTGCGGCCATTACGAGGGAGTTGATCAGCGCATTCTCGACGAGATCGTTGACGAGGAGATATCCATCGGTGACTATGTTGTGACCGGAGGAGAGATTCCTGCTTGCATCGTTATCGACGCGGTCTCAAGACTGCTGGACGGCGTTCTTGCATCAAGCGAGTGCTATGAGGGTGAGTCGGTGGCGTCGGGCATTCTTGAATATCCCCAATATACCAAGCCTCGCGAGTTTCGCGGAAGAAAGGTGCCCGAGGTTCTTTTGTCGGGTGACCATGCAAAGATCGACCGTTGGCGTCTTGAGGAGGCTGTTAAAATTACAAAAGAGCGACGTCCCGAGATGCTTCTTATGCATCCCGAGATAGAGGAGTCGCTTAAGCCTAAAAAGAAAAGGAAAGGAAGGTAAATATGGAAAAATTATCTCTTTGGGATATTATTTTCAAAAGGGATGAGGAAGATTTGTCCGGAGATAAGAGCTTTTTCTCGCGAGAGATGAGCGGATCAATGTCCAAGGACTTCAAGAGAATCACCTCGACGAGAACCTTCCAGTTTTTTAAGCGTATTGCTTATCTGATTGCACACGTTTCCTCGAGAGTTTACGGTGCGCTATTGATAGCCTTCGGTATTGTTAGCACGCTTATATACTTCCTCGGCTTCAGCGTTGACACAAGCATATCAACGCCTATAATCGGAATATGCTTTTGTTGTATTTCCGTACCGTTTTTGCTTATGGATAAGCCGCTTCCCATCCTTCTTCAGGATTTTCGTGTGACCGATTATCTTTTCTTTGAGTTCTTCTGTATGAAAAGGCATACCGTCAGGGAAAACGACAGAAGCTTTCCTATCATTGCAGCCATCGTAATGGGTATTGTTCCCGCAATACTCAGCGCGTTTATTCCTCTATGGCAGATTGCTCTCGCTATTGGTGTAATTATTTGTGTTTACGTAGGTATGGAGGCACCGGAGTTTATTTTTCTTGCCTCTCTGTTTGCTCTTCCGTATCTCAGATATATTCCAAGTTCCGAAGTGTGGCTTTGCTGTGCAGTGGCAATCGCCTTCGTTTCCTTTATCAGAAAGGTTGTGTACGGTAAGCGAGTACTTAACATAGAGCAGTACGATATCTTTATCGGACTGATGATGCTGTTCGTGCTTATAAGCGGCGTTTTCGTCAAGGGTATAGAGTCCTTTTCCGGCTCGGTAAGAATGATAATTCTCTCCCTTGGCTATATATTGGCAGGCAACATTATCACTAACCGCCGTCTCGCTGAGAGAACTGTTAATTCCATAGTTATTTCGGGTGCTCTTGCTTCTCTGACCTCTATCGTGCAATTGATGGTTGCGATTCTGCAGCCTTACACAGAGCAGTCGGAAATAGACCTTTCGTTGATCCTTGCAAGAGCCGACGGAATGGCAGTCTTTCTTATCGCGGCTTTGGTATTCTCGTTTGGAATGATAAAGCAGGCGCAGATGTCCTCACGGGTTGTTTATATCGTATCAGCGGCTCTTTGTCTTGTTTCTCTTGTTCTCTCCGGAGAGTTTTTCGCTCTCTTTGCAGTGCTTTTCGGTCTCTGTGTTTTTGCTGTTATAAAGCATAATAAGCTTGCACCTATGATCCTGCCGCCGCTGATGCTTGCACCTCTTCTGCTCCTTCTGCTTCCTAATGATTGGCTGGATTTTCTGTTCTCCTACAGCCCCTCTATTGTTTCTGCAGAGAATTTGTTTGAGCTTTGGGGCAATAGTCTCAGCGCCTTTCTCGGTAACTTTTTCGTCGGCATCGGTATTGGAAGCGAGAGCTTTGCAGCTGAGATGGCTGCGCTTGGCTTATTTGGACACGCCGATTCCTCAAACCTGCTAATTGAGATCGGACTTGAAGCGGGTGCATTTGCGCTTATATTCTTCCTTGCGATACTCATTATCCGCATGAAGCACAGATCACGACATTATCTTTACGTAAGAAATTCGCAGGTAGAGCGTCTGGCACTTCTCAGCGGAACCTGTTTCTTCTGTCTTCTCTCCTTTGGTATGGTAAACTATATCTGGTCGGAGATATCGGCGTACTATCTTTTCTGGTGCGTATTCGGCATAGGAAGCGCAACGCTTCGCGTGGCAAGGAAGGATTACGATGACCGCGTGCTTTACTACGAGGAGTCGAGCGACGTGGATTCTTCTGTGATTGATATTGAAATAGGATAAAATTTCCGCTATTTCCGTAAAAATATACGAAAAAAGAGTCAAAACCGAATTTAATATTAAAAAAAGTATTGATTTTTAAAGAAATATTTGGTATACTTTATGTATTAAGAAGTCTAAGGAGAGAAAAAATGATTTCCCGTGGTGTAACGATACGCAACAGCGTGGGGCTTCATGCAAGACCGGCAACCTTCTTCGTACAGAAGGCCAACTCCTTCAAAAGCTCTATATGGGTAGAGAAGGAAGATTGCCGTGTTAATGCCAAGAGCCTTCTCGGTGTGCTCTCTCTCGGCATTTCCAAAGGAACTGCCATCACCTTGATTGCCGACGGCATCGATGAGAATTCTGCGGTTGAAGGACTTGCAGAGCTTATTGACAGCGAGTTTGGCGAAAAGTAATTCTGAGTTACCTTGGCGGAGAATTCCGCTTTATGAGTAGCTCCATAAGGGTAACGACATTCCATTAACCGCAGGTTTTTGGCTTTCGTTGCCCTTTTAATTTTTTGAATTTAAAAAGGAGGTGCGGGTTTGTCAGTAATACTGCGGCTTCGGGATAAGGCAAACTCGTTGCCTTCTGTTCCCGGCGTATATATAATGAAGGATGAGAACGGTGCGGTTTTATACGTCGGTAAGTCCAAAAGGCTTAAAAACAGGGTCACGACCTACTTTACCGGAAATAATCATACGCCGAAAACGGCAAAAATGGTTTCGCTTGTCAGGGATTTTGATTACATTGTATGCAAGACCGAAATTGAGGCTCTTACACTTGAGAACATACTGATAAAGCGGTATATGCCGAAATATAACATTCGTCTTAAGGATTCGAAGTCTTATCCTTATATAAAGGTAACAGCGGAGGAGTATCCGCGGCTTTTTGTTACCCGAGAAAGAAAAAGCGACAAGGCACGTTATTTCGGCCCTTATCAGGGCGCGTCATCGGCCTACGGAGCGCTTGAGGCAGTGATGAAGGTGTTTACACTTCCTACCTGCAAGAGAAGCTTTCCGAAGGATATCGGCCGCGAGCGTCCCTGTATATATAAGGATATGGGCAGATGTATCGCTCCTTGCACGGGCAAGGTCAGCTCGGAGGAGTATCGCGAGCTTATCAGTTCGGCTGAGCGAGTCCTCGACGGTAACGTTAGTGAGGCGAAGGAACAGCTTCGCATTGATATGGAGCGCGCGGCGGAAATGCTTGAATTTGAACGGGCTGCGTCTATACGCGATCAGCTATCCGCCCTAGACAGACTTTCGGAAAAGCAGAAGGTGGTTGCCGATGCAAAAGTAAACCGAGATGTTTTTGCGCTTTGCTTCATCGACGGTGTAGGTGTTATGTCTCTTTTGTCGGTCCGCGGCGGCGCACTCGTTAATAAGAACGTGTTTTTACTTTCCGCTGCCGATCCGGTAAGCTCGGACGAGGCGGTTTCGCTTATCGCTGCACATTATGACGAGGGCGCAAGCATACCGCGTGAGGTTATGCTTGCCTTTGAGGCCTCGGAAGAGGATATTTTGCTTCTTTCCGAATACCTTTCTCTTGCGGCGGGTCGCAAGATCTCCGTCAGAATACCCGAGCGCGGTGACGGCAAGGCGCTTTGTAATATGGCAATAGAAAACGCAAGGGAATCTGCCCGTCAGTATCGTCTTGAAGGCGAGAGAGAGGATAAGAATATCAAGAGGCTCGCCGCCCTTCTCGGCCTTCCCGAGGTCCCGAAGCGCATTGAGGCATACGATATATCCAATATCGGTAATGAAAATATAGTAGCATCTATGGTGGTCTGGTCGGGCGGAAAGCTGAAAAAGGGCGATTACAGACTTTTCAGCATAAAAACCACCGATGGCGCTGACGATTACGGCTCTATGCGTGAGGCTCTGACGAGACGTCTTTCGCATATTGGCGACGGAACGCTCTCGCTTGGCGAATCGCCTGATTTAATACTGGTCGACGGAGGAGACGCTCACGTCGGAGTTGCAAAATCTGTTTTATCTTCTCTTTCGCTTGAAATTCCCGTCTTCGGAATGGTGAAGGACGATTATCATAAAACCCGCGCTCTTACCGACGGGGAAAATGAGATTTCCATAGCAAAAGAGTTTGATATGTACGCTTTTATTTATAACTTACAGGAGGAGGCCCACAGGTTTGCGGTAAAATCTTCCCAGAAGGGTAAAATAAAAACAATGACTCACTCCTCTCTTGAAAAAATCGAGGGTATTGGCCCTGCGAAGGCACGTGCTCTCCTCGCTTCTATGCCGCTTGCCAAGATACGTATGGCTACGGTGGAGGAATTGTCTGCCGTAAAGGGTATCGGACGAGCTGACGCCGAGAGGATTTTCAGATATTTTGAAGAAAAACGAGGTAAAAAGAAATGATGAGAATAATTACCGGCAGCGCAAAGGGAAAGAAGCTTTTAAGCCTTGAGGGCGATGCTACCAGACCTACCTCCGAGAGAATTAAGGAGGCGATTTTCTCCTCTATTCAGTTTGACGTTGAGGGAAGGCGCGTGCTCGACCTTTTTGCCGGCTCGGGTCAGATGGGACTTGAAGCTCTCTCTCGCGGTGCGGCAAGGGCTACCTTTATTGATCTATCCCGCGAAGCTATGGATATTGTAAAGCAAAATGCTAAGATAACCGGCTTTTTTGATGCGAGCCATTTCCTTGTCAGTGATTGGCGCAATTATATAAGAAAGGCCTCGGGCAGGGAGAAGTATGACCTCGTTTTCGTTGATCCGCCTTACGCTATGCAGTGCTGCGCAGATACGGCTGCTTATCTTGTGAAGAGTGAGCTTATCATTCCCGGTGCGATCGTCGTGCTTGAGTCGGGCGAGGAGGAGATTGATCTTAATGATGCAAGACTTTCGGGCTACAGAGTTATAAAGTCTACCCACTACGGCAAAAAGACCTTCGTTAATATTCTCTTCTACGAGGGAAAGGAGGCGGCAGAATGAGTGTTATTCTCCCCGGCAGCTATGATCCGGTTACCAAAGGCCATCTTGACATAATCCGCCGTGCCGCAGAGAAGTACGACGAGGTGTACGTTGTCGTTTTCACTAACCCGAGCAAGAACTATACCTTCTCGGTCGAGGACAGGGTCAGAATGCTGATGCTTGCCACCGACGATCTCGATAACGTTCTTGTCAGCTATTCAAACGGTCTTGTTATCGACTATATGACAGATCATGAGATAGAGAGGATTATAAAGGGCTATCGAACAGAAGATGATCTTAAGTGGGAGCGTGAGCAGGCTGAATGGAACTATATCCATGGCAGATATGAGACTGAGCTGTGGAAATGCAGCGAGGGCCTTGAGGGCGTCAGCTCCACCGTTGCAAGAGCTGCGATAGAGCAGGGCGAGCCCCTAGATATGCTTCCTCCGAAGGTTGAGGAGTATATAAGGAATATAAAAAATGCATAATAATATAGGCTGTCCCGCTTATGTGTTCAGGACAGCCTAAAAAATCTTTTAAAAAGGTATTGACTTTTCAAAAACGGTATGATATAATAGCAAAGCGAGGTTTGACGAAAGTCGTTTGGCGGATTAGCTCAGTTGGCTAGAGCGTCCGGTTCATACCCGGCAGGTCGTTGGTTCAAATCCGACATCCGCTACCATACCTCGGCCCGTTGGTCAAGCGGTTAAGACACGG
>SVTZ01000012.1 GCA_015063525.1 Oscillospiraceae bacterium | reverse complement strand
CCTCGGTATCGAAGCCCAGAGCGCCGCCTGCGATAAATCTTCTGCATCCGAGATCGTAAGCGTGCTCTATTGCGCAGGCAAGCATCTCACCAAGTCGGGCGCGATGCTCATCCTTTATAATTCTATGTCCGGTAAAGGCACAGGTGGTCATATTCTTCTCCCTCCTATTTTTCGATATATTCTACCATGAAAGGATAGAGAAAGTCAAGAAATTAATGATAAAAGCAAGAAAAAGCAGGGTAAAATCAAGAAAATAACGAAAACACCTTGACTTTCGCATCCGAATATGATATCATAGATAGCGTATAATGCCTATGGGCAATTCTTTTTTGGAGGACGCATGGACGACGGCACAGACGGGGACACTTGTCAGGAGAGTACCGTAAAATATGAGTATATTCAGGCTTAGCCGCGCTTTTTGGGAGTACGGTTATGCCTTTTTTTGCTGTTTTCAGAAAGAAACGCTCGGCGTTTTTAAAAATAATCATTAAACTTGAAAGGTAAAAAATCTAAAACAAATCATGGAAATTCACATAATAATCATAGTTGTTTGTGTAATTCTGTCGGCTTATTTCTCGGCTACGGAGACCGCATTCTCCACCTTCAACCGTATTCGCGTAAAGAATATGGCAGAAAAGGGAAACAAAAAGGCGGCTCTCGCTCTTAAGCTTTCGGACAACTACGATTCTCTCATTTCCGCAATACTTATCGGCAACAATATCGTAAATATTCTCGCATCTGCTATGGCAACGCTGCTCTTCACAAACGTTATTTTCGGAGATCATCCTAACGGAGAAGATCTTGGCGCAACGGTTTCCACGATCGTGCTAACCATAGTCATCCTCATTTTCGGTGAGATATCGCCGAAAACCATGGCAAAAAACTCTCCCGAGAGCTTCGTTCTATTCTCCGCGCCCATAATCAACTTTGTGCGTATAGTTCTCTATCCCTTTATCTTCATCTTCAACGGCTGGCAGAAGCTGCTCGCTAAGCTCTTCAAGAAGCAGGAGGATCAGGGAATGACCGAAGAAGAGCTTATCTCCATTATTGAGGAGGCCGAGGAGGACGGCGATATTGACAAGGAGGAGAGCGATCTCATCAAGAGCGCTATCGAATTCGGAGATCTTGAGGTAGGCGACATTTTCACTCCCCGTATCGACATCACAGCACTTCCCGTCGGCGCAAACAAAGAGGAGGTTGCAAAGACATTCTCCGAGTCGGGATATTCAAGACTTCCCGTATACGACGGTGATATCGACAACATCGTCGGTATTCTTTACTACAAGGATTTCTATACCATTGCATACAAGACGCAGATTCCCCTTCACGAGATAATCAAGCCGGTTATCTACGTTGCACTCAGCCAGCCTGTTAACGAGCTTATGAAGGAGCTTCAGGAAAAGCAGCTTCATATGGCGGTCGTTACTGACGAGTTCGGCTCTACCGCGGGTATCGTCACCCTCGAGGATATTCTTGAGGAGATCGTAGGCGAGATCTGGGACGAGCACGACGAGATCGTTGAGGAGATCAAGGAGGTCGGCGAAAAGGAATATATCGTTTCGGGTAAATCCAACACAGAAAAGCTTCTCTCCCTGCTCGACATTGACGAGGAGGTTGAGGCAGTTACTGTCGGCGGCTGGGCTATGGAGGTCCTCGGCAAGATCCCCGAGGTAGGAGACTCGTTTGAGGAATACGGCGTATCCGTTGAGATCATCGAAATGGATGGCAGACGAGTTGAGTCGGTACACGTTCTCGACAAGCGCACGGACGAGAATGACGAGAATGAGGATGACGCAAACGATGAGGACGGAGAGGACGAAAAACAGCAGAGCTTCTTCAAATAATTTTGCTTGATTTTCTCATAAAACGACAACTTAACATTACAAAAATAGTACGACAGCCCGATTTTGGGCTGTCGTTTTACTTTTACGTCTCGTGAATATTTGCGAGAGAATTCTCCCTTTTAACCCCGAAGAGTGACAGAGTAAATACCGTAGCAGAAAGGGCAAAGATCATTTTAAATACAAGCCACAGAGGAGAGGTTGCGCTTCCGCCGAAGGAAAACAGTCGCCCCGCAAGGAAGCTGCCGAAAAGCGACGCGGTAAGCGGCAGGACCAGCGATGAAAACGGATGAATTTTAAAGGACACACGTCCCTTTAATCGAATGAAGGACAGAATGAAATTAAAGGCCTCCATCACCACGATAACCACCGCGTATCCCATTATGCCCATACGCGGTATTAAAAACCACACCAAAACCACCGACAAAAGCGAGTCACAAATATTCACCCACATAGAGAACACCTGCTCGCCGATACCCTTAAGCATAGAGTCGGTAACGTGGTCAAGGTACATTATCGGTACTACGAGAGCAAGGGTGGATATGTAGTACCCGGCGTCGTAGGAGTTGTAGATAACGTATCCAAGCTCCTCGGCAAAGGCAGAGAGAAAAACCGCTGAGATCACGGCGTAGGAAAGAGTTGCGTTCAGAGCCTTGGTTGCGATATGGCTCATTCGCCCTCCCCTTCCCGCGGAGAGATCCTCGGCGAATTCGGGCACTAAAAGTCCCGCGAAGGAGGAAAGAGGCGACATAGGATAGGTCACAAGTGGCAGAGCCATTCCGTGGAGTGTTCCGTAATGGGCGTATGCCTCGGTGCTTGTTTCCCCGGACTCACGTAGCTTTCGGGGTATTAGAATATGCTCAATATTCAAAAGAAGCGAGCGCACGTAGGCCGAAAGGGCTAGAGGCAGTGCCATTTTCGCCACATCTGCCATTTCTCGGCTATCTCCTCTTCCGACCACGCGGTTTTTTCGTCTGTCGTACAAAAATTCAAGGAAGATAAGGAAAAATCCGAGGATCTCGGTGATAGTCATACCAAGGCAGAGACCGACAACCGCGCTGACGATACCGTAAGGCAGGAGATATATAACTAACGCTACGGTTATGACTATTTTTGCCAGCTGGCAGAACACCGAAACGGCGGCATTGAAGCTGACCCGCTTGACGCCAACGAAATAGCCTGAGAAAACCGCCATAAGCGACGCAGGTATCAGGGAGAAGGCAAGAACCTTAAGCGATGATACGGTTCGCGAATCCGAGAGAATCCGCCCTCCGAGGAATTCTGCGCCGAGAAAAAGGCCTGCTGTCGCAAGAGAGCCGAAAATGAGGGCGTAGATCAGTGCCGCGCGAAGAAGGCTTCCTACCCTGCCGGGCCTTCCCTCACCTATAGCTGCCGCGACCAGTCTGGTGACCGTCAGGCTGATTCCCGAGGTGGCAAGAGTAACGGCAAAGGAATATACAGTCATTACGAGAGTATATAGTCCCGTTCCCTCTGCGCCCACCGTTCGTGATACGAATGCTCCGAAGAACATTCCCACCGTACGCATCGCAAGACCGACCAGGGTCAGCATTATTCCGCTTTTAAAAAATCTCTTTGCCTCGCTCATTTTTTCCTCTTTAACAGATTTTCTGAATATATAGTTAAATATATGATGTGAAAGGAAGAAAAATATTAAAAAAATTTCAAAAAGCACTTGCAATTTGCAAAGTTATGTGCTATAATAATCCCTGCTGATTTATGTAATCAAATAAATTTATATAAAATTACGCTCGCAAGGGCGGGATTTTTGGAGGTGTCAAAATGGCTAAGTGCAGTATCTGCGGTAAGGGCGTTGCTTTCGGACACAACGTGTCTCACTCCAACCGTAAGACCAACAGAACCTGGAAGCCTAACATCCGTAAGGTTAAGGCTGTAGTTAACGGAACAAACACTACTGTTTACGTTTGCTCCCGTTGCCTTCGCTCCGGAAAGATCGAGCGCGCCTGAAGGTTTTAAAAAACTCTGCTTAAACGGCAGAGTTTTTTAATTATACAAGGTATGGAATTTATTATTGTTGACGAGAGGATCTCCGAAAAATGCGAGAGATCATTATTAAAGGAAGGATTTACCCTTTTTAAGCTGCCGCCCGACCCCGATCTCGGCGAGGCGGTGCGCTCCCACCCCGACACGGCGCTTTTTTACTCGGCAGGAGAGCTTATAACTACCGCCGATTACTGTAACGCTGCACCTTATTTCTTTAGCGATCTTCGTAATTTCTGCCCAAATGTAAGGATAACCTTCACGTCCGACAGGAGGAGCGCTAAATACCCCGAGGACTGCTCTATGAACGCACTGCTGATCGGCAGTCGGCTGTTTTGCAAAAGCGAGAGCATATCCGACACGATAAAGACTCTGGCAGAAGGGTGGTCATACGAAATTTGCCCGGTAAATCAAGGCTACCCTGCCTGCACGGTGCTTGCCTTTGGCAACAGAGCAATAACCGCTGACCGAGGTATGGCAAGAGCGCTCGCGGACAAAGGAATAGAGGTAACCCTCATAAGAGATGGGCACATTGCCCTGCCTCCCCACGAATACGGCTTTATCGGCGGAGCAAGCGGCGTATACGGCAATAAGGTCTACTTTTTCGGCGACCTTATGAGCCATCCCGACGGCGAGACGATCCGCGAGGCTATTCTCTCCGAGGGATTTACTCCGATCTCGCTGTCAGATGAGCCCTTACGCGATCTCGGAGGAATTATCTTTCTTTAAGGCAACGCCTATAAAGACCGCCGACACGGGCAGGAATATAAGCCCCACCAAGCCGAAAAGCGAATAACCGACGTAAATCATCATAAGCGTGAGGATGGGGTGCAGATCAAGGCTTTTGCCGATTATTTTAGGCTCGGCAAGCTGACGGATCACGGCATTGACGACAAAGAGGATTATCAGACCGATACCAAGAAATCGATAACCCGTTGCAAGCTCGAAAATGCCCCAGGGAATAAGCACCGTACCCACACCGATAACCGGAAGTATATCGAGTATGGCAACGAATAGGGCGATCACCGCCGCGTGCTCCACCCTGAGGACGTTCAGGCCGAGAAATATGGTGATATAAGTTATAAGCATTATAAGCGAATAGGAACGGATATATTTGCCTATAACGGTTATTATACCGCCACGAAGTCTTTCAACCGTATTCGCTGCCCTCTCGGGCAGGAGAGAGGACACGAAACGGCTTATTCTATCGTAATCGAGAGCGAAATATATAAGAGAAATAACCGTCACGACAAGGAACAGAAAAGCATGCGGAATTGCACGTGCAACTGCGGTAACTACCGAGGCAAGTGCCGACAGTGCCGAGGACAAAATGGCTCCAATCGCCTCTCTGATACGCGCGGCAAGCTCCGCGGGAAAATTATCCCCAAAGACGGGCAATCCCCGCGAAAAGAGAGAGGATATTAGGTCGTAGAGCCTGTTCCCTTCCCCGAAGTCGGTAAGAAAGCGCCATACCGCCGACGTAGTCTGCCAAATTATCAGCGTGACTACCGATGCCGCAAGAAAAACGGTCAAGAGCGAGAAAAAGAGACGGATTATCCTCTCGGGCGCCTTGATCTTCCCCGCAAGCCGTCTTGCCGGACTGTCGGTTACGGTGGCTATAAGCCAGGCGATTATAAACGGCGACAGTACCGGAACAACGTATTTCACCGCCGCAAGCAAAATAATTGCTCCTGACAGTATTCCCACGGAGTATAAAGCGTATCGGCTTATTTTATCCTTCATATTTCCCTCTTAGTGTTATTTTCTTTTTTATATTATAGACGAAAACAGACAAAATAATAACCTTCAAAAGGAGAAACAAAAATGGTTGTAATTGAAATGGAAAACGGCGGTAAGATCGAGCTTGAGCTTTACCCCGAGGCAGCCCCCAAGACGGTAGCCAATTTTTTAAAGCTCGTAGGCGAGGGCTTCTACGACGGACTTATCTTCCACAGAGTTATTCCCGGATTTATGATCCAGGGCGGCGATCCTCAAGGCAACGGCATGGGCGGCGCAAAGGAGAACATCGTGGGTGAGTTCAAGGCTAACGGCTACGACAACCCCATCAAGCACACCCGAGGCGTTATATCAATGGCGAGAGCCTACAATCCCAACTCCGCCTCCTCTCAGTTCTTTATTATGCACGCGAATGCGCCTCATCTTGACGGACAGTACGCGGCATTCGGAAAGGTTGTAAGCGGTATGGAGGTGGTTGACGAGATCGCATCCATTCCCACAGATTACAGCGACAGACCTAAGATCGCTATGAGAATGAAGAAGGTTTACGTTAAGTAAAGCAAAAAACAAGATAAACTAAAAGTGGCAACGCATCGCGTTGCCACTTTCTTTATTAAGGGTCAATTAAATTCTTTATTAAGAATTATTCCTTGCCACCAAAAAGGTTGGTGAAGAAATCACCGATCGACTTGAAGAAGTCAAGGATCGCCTGCCAGATCTTCTCGAAGAAGTTAAGCTCGGGCTCTTCTGCGGGATCATCGGGAGTCTCTTCTACGGGAGGAGTGTAGTCGGGATCATTCGCACCGCACTCGCACTTACCCTCAACGAACTCGTGCTCGTGAGGCTCGAAGGAGATGTTGTATGTATACTCGCCTGCTTCCGTTACGAAGTCGTATCTGAAGCCGAAGGCATAAACGCCTGCCTCAAGATAAACCGTAACGGACTCCTCAAAGCCGCTGTTATCAGCCTTAACGTTCCAAATGTAAGGAGCGGTCGTGGGAATATCGCCTACTGCAACGTTGGGATAATCGGGCCAGATGAAAATGGTAAGAGGATCTGCGCCTTCGAAGGTATAGAGGCCGGATTCAGCAGCGGTGAAGGTTGTGAACTCGTATCCGAGGTTCTTGAGAGACTCAGAGAGAACGTAGGTATTCTCGCCAAGAGCAACGGTGTTCTTAACAACAACGTCGTTGCCGCCTTCCTCGTACTCATCCTTAGTTACGTTAATGTTATACTCACCTGCGGTAGTGCCGCCGTAGAAGTAGTTAACGCCTACGATGTAAACGCCTGCCTTGAGGTTAACGGATACGAAGTTATTGGTAGAACCATTGTTGGTTACATAAGGATCTGTGTAAACCCATTCCTCAGTCCAAGGATCGGTGTATGCGAAGAGTACAAACTTGGAATCCTCGGATGCGGTGAAGGTGTACTTGCCATCTGTTTCCGCAACGAAGGTAATGTACTCAATGTAGGATGCAAGGAGAGTATCGGTAACAACGAACTTGTTGTCGCCAAGAACGAGAGCGTTCTCATGTGTAGGAGTCTCGTATGCAGACTTTGTAAGATTTACATTGTACTCGCCTGCTGCCATTGCTGCGTAATTGATAACGACAACATATGTACCCTTCTTGAGGTTAGTCTTAACAGAGGTGTTAGTAGAACCGTAGTTGGTTACGAAGGCATTTGTAAGTGCCCATTCCTTTTCCTCTATGGGATCAGTGTAAATGAAGAACGCCATGTTGGATGCATCGGGAGCAGTGAGAGTATAGCAACTATCCTCGGCTACAGAGAGATAGAAGTACTCTGCCTGCGCTGTGATAAGAGCATCGGTAATAACAAACTTATTGTCGCCTACTGCGAGGGAGTTAACGTGAGGCGTCTCAGGCTCGCCTGCCGCCTTCTCTACAACCTCAACCTTAAAGAAGTAGTTGTTGTCAACCATATTACCAAGATAATATGTACCTGCCGCGGAAAGCTCGAAGGTGGAAATGTGGGTAGCGTTCTTAGCTACTACGGAAGTATCCTGAGCAACGATCTCACCGTTTGCATCAAGAACGCCAACAGGTCTTGCACCGCTTCCTGCGTTATCATTCGTACCGTCGTTACTTACCCACCAAACGGTAACGGTAGCTGCAGCGGAGGTAGTAAACTTAATAGCTGCGGAGGATGTGGTGGTCTTACCGCCGAGATAAAGTCTCTGACTGGAGCTGTAATCATCGCTCCAGGTCTTGTTACTGCCGTCAACCTTGGACTTAGAATTGTACATAAGAGTGAAATAGTTATCGGTTCCTGCGGTTGCTGTCGTGCCATCGTTAGCCTCATCTGCACCAAATGCCTCGAGAGAAGTTGCCTCGAAAACATACTTTGTGCCTGCAGCCTCTTCGGCGCCTGCAACAATCACAGTCATGCTCATCATCATTGCCACCAGGACAAGGAGAGCAACTAAAACTTTGCGTGTTGTTTTCATAATAATTTCCTTTCTTATTAAATTTTTTATCACGCTATTGTAATTATATCACATTTGGGGATTTTTTACAATATATTTTTTTAAAAATATATTTTTTTGTTAAAAGTGCACAAATATAAAAAGAGTTCATATTTTGAAGGTGCTTCTCAAATTTGATAGCAAAATATGAAAAATGTTCATATTCTCAGCTTTTTCATCAAAAAAATAAAGAAACGGGCAAATATTAATCTGCCCGTCCGTTTTTAAAATTTGTGCATTTTTTATAAAAGTATATCCTTAACCTCGCGAGGAGTGTCCGCAAGGAGCGTGAAGCCCGATGACTCAAGCTCCTCTCTGCTTCCGTGACCCCAGCTGACGCCAATACTGTCAATTCCGCAGACCTTTGCGCCCTCGGCATCGTACATTCTGTCGCCGATCAGAATAGCCTTCGATCTGTCCGCACCGACGGCGTTAAGGCTGTAGTCCAGCACCTGCCACTTATGGTCGCGATTGTCTCCCGCAGCGCCTCCGAGAAAATCGAAATACTTATCAAGACCAAAAAGCTTCATTATTTTAATCGCCGTGTCTTCGGGCTTTGAGGTGGCGAGAACAAGGGTTTTTCCCTCCGCCTTTAGGCTTGCCAGCAAATTCTCTATGCCCTCATAAACCTTATTATCCCACCAGCCGTAAACGTTGTAATACTCTCGGAATTTCTCGATGGCGTCGATGACGGTTTTCTCATTAAAGCCGAACTCCTCTTGCCAAACGACGTAAAGCGACGGTCCGATGAAGCGGCGCAAGGACTCTCTGTCGCCGTAGCCTGTGACACCCATCTTTTTGAATGCGTACATAAAGCCCTCGATAAGTCCGTTTTCAGGGTCGGTAAGCGTACCGTCAAGGTCGAAGGCGATAACGTCGTATTTTTTCATAAACTACCTCTGTTTGCAAAAGTACGGTTACATTATAGTATAAAACCCGATAAAAGTCAACAAAATATTCATAAGACAAACAAGACTCCCGAAGGAGGGAGTCCTGTAAGAAAAATAACAAATTATACTACGCCTTGGGATAGCATCGCGTCTGCCACCTTAAGGAAGCCTGCGATATTCGCGCCGGCAACCAGGTTGCCCGCCATACCGTACTTCTCTGCCGCGGCGGAGGCATTATTATAAATATTGTTCATAATGCCGTGAAGCTTTGCGTCAACCTCCTCGAAGGTCCAGGAAAGACGCTCTGAGTTCTGAGTCATTTCAAGCGCGCTGGTCGCTACGCCGCCGGCGTTTGCCGCCTTTGCAGGGCCGAAGAGTATGCCTGCGCCTTGGAATACCGCGATCGCCTCGGGGGTGGAGGGCATATTTGCGCCCTCGGCAACAGCCATAACACCGTTCTGAACGAGCGCCTTTGCACTCTCCTCGTTGATCTCATTCTGAGTCGCGCAAGGAAGAGCTATATCACACTTAACCGTCCAGATGCCCGAACAGCCCTCGGCATAGGTTGCCTCGGAGTGATACTCAAGATAATCCTTGATACGGCCGCGCTTTACTTCCTTTATTTCCTTTACTGCGGCAAGGTCGATACCGTTCCTGTCAACGATATAGCCGTTGGAATCGGAGAGCGCGATAACCTTAGCGCCAAGCTGAGTCGCCTTCTCACAAGCGTAGATGGCAACATTGCCCGAGCCGGAAATAACGACCGTTTTGTTCTCAAAGGAATTACCCTGCGCCTTCAGCATTGCATCGGTGAAATAGCAAAGGCCGTAGCCTGTCGCCTGCTTTCTGCCAAGAGAGCCGCCATAAGTAAGCCCCTTACCGGTGAGAACACCCTCATAGAGGTTGGTAATTCTCTTGTACTGTCCGTAAAGGTAGCCGATCTCTCTTGCGCCGACTCCGATATCGCCGGCGGGAACGTCAACGTCTGCCGAAATGTACTTATAAAGCTCGGTCATATAGCTCTGACAAAATCGCATAACCTCAGCGTCGCTCTTGCCCTTGGGATCAAAGTCCGAGCCGCCCTTACCGCCGCCTATAGGAAGACCAGTTAGGGAGTTCTTGAAGATCTGCTCAAAGCCGAGGAACTTTATAATTCCCTCGTATACCGAGGGGTGGAAGCGAAGACCGCCCTTATAAGGACCGATGGCACTGTTAAACTGAATACGGAAACCGCGGTTTACCATAACCTTACCGTCGTCTGTCATCCACGGAACGCGGAACTTGATTATTCTCTCGGGCTCTACGAGACGCTCGAGAACACCGCTTGTAACATATTCGGGACTCTGCTCTATTACCGGCTCAAGAGACTCAAGCACCTCGCGCACAGCCTGATGAAACTCAGGCTCGCCGGGATTTCTCTTGATTACCGTTTCCATTAACTCATTAAGATACTGTGATTTAAACATAATAATTCTCCTAAAAAAACAACTTATTAAAAATATAGCACAAACGAAAACGAAAATCAATAGCTTTTTGCAGGAGTTTTAAATTTTTCCTGCAGAAATTACTGCTTTTTTTGATAAATAAAAGCAAAAAAGACCTTTTTGATTAACCGGACGTACAAAAAATGCCGCAGGAAAGAGCCTTCGGCGCGGAGGAAAAGTGAGGATCAAGGAAATAATTTCGCGGGTCAATCTTCCCGCAAGAGCCTCAATGGGCTATCTTGGCGCAAGTCTCGTAGGCAAAGCAGTCGGTTTTTTAACAACGCCCTTTTTCACAAGGCTGATAAGCAAGGAGGAATACGGCGCTCTGACCCTTTATATGACGGTGCTGGGAGGCGCGTCGGTGATCTGCTCAGCCTTCAGCTCAGGCAGTGCGGTCTATCGAGGATTTAAAAAATACGAGGGCAGAATCGATGGATATTTAAAGTCATCTCTGGTGGTTTCCTTGTGCTTCTCTCTGTTAATTTGTATATTATTATTTACATTTATGCCCTTTATAGGTCTTGATCGGGTGTTTTTTGTTCCTCTCGCTCTGCAAATACTTTGTGATACAGCGGTAAGCGTTTCGCTGGCGTACTCAAGATTCAGATATAAATACGTCGAGGTTATGGCGGTGGGGATTTTAAGCTCGGTTTTGCCTGCTCTCGCCTCTCTTATGATACTCACAAAATTCGGTTGCGGCTGCGGAGTAAGAATTTATTCGCTGCTTGCAATTTCGCTTATTTCTGCCGTTGCCGCAATTATCAGAATATTTCGCCGCCCCGGACGCGCAGATAGAAAAATGGTAAGATATAATCTCTCATCCTCCCTGCCTCTCCTTCCCCACAGCCTATCGGTGGCGCTCTCCGGTCAAGCAGACAAGCTAATAATCACCTCACTGATGGGCGCGGCAGCCCTCGCAAAATATTCGGTCGCTCATTCTCTCGGTATCGCCCTGCAGTTTGCGGTTACTGCTCTGGGCTCTGCTCTCGGCCCTTGGATAATACGGCGTCTTGACTCGGGTGAGTCGAGTAGAATTTCCGAAATTCTTATGCCGATCTTCTCGCTTTTCTGCGCTCTGTCTCTCGGCATATGTGCCCTTGCGCCCGAGGCAATGGGTATACTTGCGCCTAACGAATATTTTGACGCCACGCCGTCGATCATTCCTATCGCCCTCTCTATTCCGTTAAGCCTTCTTTCATATACTGTCACCGTCAGTCTTGTTCATGCAGAAAAGGGCAGATATACCGCCGTAATATCGATTATAAATCTTGGTCTTTGCGTCATTCTTAATTATACTCTTATTCCCCACCTCGGTTACATTGGTGCCGGACTTTCGCTACTTTTGTCTCAACTTACCGCGGTGCTGATCGGCGTTGCTCTGCTCTCACGGATAAAGCTTTCCGAGATCATTCCCCTGCGTCAAGCGGCAAAATATTTCGTACTGAGCTGTGGCCTCGGATTGCTCGCTGATTATCTTTACGGCTCGCTCGCTTTAAGAGTACTTTTGCTTACAATTCCCGCGGTATTCGGCCTTCGCGGACTTTTTGCCTGTGCCCGCATTATCCGCGAGAAATAACAGAAGCCCGGCTGTACTAAGCAGTCGGGCTATAAATCAATATTCGTCGTCATCAAGTGCCGCAGACAGCTCTCTTGCCTCGGTTGAATATTCCTTCAGCATTTGGGCGAAGGAATCGTTTATCTCAAGGATGATCTCGGCCTTCTCATATCGGCTCATAGTAGTAAGCCTATAGGTAAGCTCGGGATCAAGGGTGGGAGAGTAGCTGTATTTACGGAAGCCGTAAGGCGTTTTGTGCGCTCTGCGCGCGGCTTTCTCCTCCCTCTCGATCTTCACTATTTCTGCAAGGCCGATACGGCATAGGGTGGTCTCCCTTTTACCTATAAGCTGCCTAACTACGAGAAGGGGCGTGCCCTCGCAGTCGAAGGTAATATCGTAATAATAGATGGGAGAAACGTATTTAGTGTAAATAGTCACTGCCGCCACGAGAAAGACCATACCCACGAGAGCGACCACTCCGTGGTAAAGCGGGACAACGGAGGAGGCAGCAATAAGGGCAAAGGCTATAAGCATAGACGCGATAAAGGCAGTGCGCGCCTTGCTGTTGGTAGCCTTAAGCTTTACCGAAAATTCTCTAATCATTCGGGAAGCTCTCCTCTCCCGGGTTTATACTCTTTAAATTCCGAATAGTCCTCGTTATTCTCATATACGGCTATCATAAAGGGAGTTTCTTTATCGACACCATCAATAAATACCTCAAGGCGTATCCAATCGGTATCCTCCAAGAGAGAGACGTCCTCGAAAACCAACTTGCAATAGCGGTACATAGCGAAGGAGTCCCACTCGGAATAGACAAGCCTTCCCACCTCGTAGCCTTCCTTGCTCGACTCGTCGCCGTTTCTCCAAAGGCGGAAGGAAAACTGCTCGGTATTCTCGGTGTCAAAGTCCGAAAGGCCGTAATTCAGAGAAAGTGAATCGGCAAGAGATACGTTATAACGAAGACAGACCTGAAGCTGACCGATCTCGGGCACTACTATAAGGTGGTCGCAGAAGAAGTTGCCCTCGTCAGGGTCGTCGTAGGGCGCGCGCAGACTCTGGGTCAAGGCTCCGATATCGCCGTCCTGATCGTTATAATACTGAGTTAGTGCGTCAGTAAAGTGAAGAGTACGCATCTCCTTCGGATAATAGTTGAAGATGAAAACTCTTACGCCAACCACGCCGACAACCGCCAGAATTATAACGGTAGTTAATATTTTTAAAACGAGGCTTAGCGTGTTTCTGCTCGGCGGCAGATCATCGGTCTCGTTATAATCGCCGTAGCGTTCTAAATCGTCCATTTTAATTTCCTTTTTTTGATTATTACTACTTCATTATATCCCACATTCTGGGAAAAGTCAATAAAATCAAAGAAAGTTTACAAGTAAATCGGCTGTCCCAAAAGCAAATTCGGGACAGCCTCTGCCATTAGTTAAGAAACGGGCGGGTTTAAAACAAACTATATCGGTCGATTGTTAAAAAATATTATCTCGACCGAGGTACATATCCCGCTTCTCTTCCTCAGTCAGCTGATCTATATCAAGTCCGGCTCTCATCGCCGTCCACGCTCGGTTCGGAACGGGAGGGTTAAAGGCGGGAAGCTCGATACCGGGAGAGTTTATGCCCGATACTGCTCCGGGTGCGTCCTTACGGTAATTTCTTACGTTTTTCTTCTCGCTTTCGGCAGTTGTCAGCTTGTCTTTGTTATCTTTTTCCATTTTTAGCTCCTTTGCAAAAGATGTTGCAAGAATATTTTGCGCAGTTTCAGCTATGTTTATGAGTTTCGCTTGATTTTTAACGTTTTTTATGATAAAATATTAAAAAACAAGGAGGCCGCTTATGGAAAGTTTTAAGCACGGAAAAAGTACGGAATTTATAGACTGGCTCGACGTGGAAGGCAGGGTTATCAACGCAAGCGACGGCGGAATAATTTTTGCCGACGGAAGATATTATTGGTACGGTCAGGCGATGAGGCCTATCGGCTTTGGTCTTGGAGGCACGGGCGGTCAGGTGACCGACACGGGTGTTAATATGTACTCCTCCGCCGATCTTTTGAATTGGCGCTACGAGGGCGTTGTCCTTAGTGTTAAAAATGACGAGAGCAGTCCTCTTTACCCACCCCTTCGCTTTGAGAGACCGAAAATAATCTATAATGAAAAAACGAAAAAATACGTACTCTGGTGCCATTACATTAAGCACCCGGGCGATCACACCTTCACTGAAGGCGGCGGAGAGGCGCTTGTTGCGGTCTCAGACCGTGTCACCGGCCCATACGAGGCAGTTAATATCTTCCGTCCCATCGACGACGGAGGAATGGTGCGCGACTGCACGCTCTTTAAGGACGCTGACGGAAAGGCATATTTCATCTACGACAGAGACGAGACCTTCGACCTTGCGACAAGGTGTATTCACATAGTAAAGCTTTCCGAGGATTATCTATCTCCCACCGACGAATATAAGAGGATCGGCGAGGCTTACCGCCGAGAAGCACCCGCGGTTATTTGCAGAGGCGGATATTATTATATGATAACCTCAGATATGACCGCCTGGGAGGCAAACAAGGCGAAGTATTTCAGAGCGAAATCCCTGCTTGGCGAGTGGGAGGATATGGGCGACCCTTATATCGGCGACGACGAGGGCAACAGCTTCCTTTCACAGACCACCTACGCCTTTAAAATTGAGGGTGAGGACAGATATATTCATATGGCAGAGAGACACAACAAGGAGAATTTCCTGCATTGCTCATACATTTGGCTTCCCATTGAGTTTGACCCCGAGGGCGGACTCTCCATCAAATACTACGAGGACTGGTCGCTTTAATGCTTTACAACAATTTAAGCGGATATTTCAGAGAGAAATACGGCAAACGACTGAGTAAGATATGCATCGACGGCGGTTTTTCCTGCCCTAACCGAGACGGCTTGTGCGGCACGGACGGCTGTATCTACTGTGGCGAGCGAGGTGCGGGCGAGCATATCGACCCGAGCGTATCAATACGCGAGCAGGTTTTGCGCGGTCTTGAGGGCGCAGAAGCAGATGACCTTTTCGTCGCTTATTTTCAAAATTTTACAAATACATATGCAAAGATTTCCGTCCTTCGGGAGAGATATGACGCGGCGCTTATCGACGAAAGAATAAAGATTTTGGCTATCGGCACAAGACCTGACTGTATAGACGAGGAGACAGCCGCACTTATTGCGTCCTACAAAAACAGATGCGACGTGTGGGTGGAGCTCGGTCTGCAAACGGCGAATGATCGTACTGCGGATATTATCAACCGCGGCTATCACCGCGAGTACTTTGAAAGAGCTATGGATATCCTTTCGAGATATGAAATTCCCGTGGTGGTGCATCTTATGGTCGGACTTCCCGGCGAGGGTATGGAAGATATCAAAAGCACGGTAGAATATATAAACCGCTTCGACATTTTTGGCCTGAAAATTCATTCAATTTACGTTATGGCGGGCACGCGTCTTGCGGATATGTACTCCTCGGGTGAATATACGCCGCCGACGCAGAGCGAATACGTCGATGCCGTCACCTATATCCTGACTCATATTTCGCCTTCATTGGTGGTTCACCGACTGACGGGAGACTGCCCGAGGGATCTGCTTATAGCACCCGAGTGGAATATGAAAAAGAGCGAGACGATCAACGCGATAGTTTATAAAATGCAGCTTGAAAATCTTTATCAGGGCGCAAGATGGCGTAAAATGTAAACTTATATTAGAAGAGGCTGTCTCAAATGCAATTTGAGGCAGCCTCTTTTTAGGGGATAGTCAGATTTAGGCGAGACGCGTTGCTTCTTAAGGCGTGAGGCGTACGAGAGTACGTCGAGCCTTAAGAACGACGGTAGAAAAAACCTTAAAATTGAAAGAAATTCGTAGAATTTCAACCTTTTACTGTCTCATTTGTGTTTTCATCGTTTTAAGGTTGTTCTCATTTGTTTTTTTGATTTTTTCGGTCTCGTCAAATTTGACAGCCCCTTTTGTTTATTTAAAAACTACATCATTTTTTCGAGTATTGACATAACCGTCTTTTCCAACTCATCAAAGGACATATTTATATTGCCCTTGAAGTAGTCTACCATAATGTCAACGCAGGCGTGCGCTAAAAAAGATACCTGCACGCTTCTCTCGTTTTTATTTTTCGAGAGAAAGGGCGAGTTGATCGTCGAGAAGGCCCGCTTTGAAACAACGTTCTTGATCCTGTCGATAAAATAGATTGCATCGGGCGAGTCTGCCACCTTCCGATAAAGCTCCTCGTTTTCCTTTAAAAAGGCAAAAATACTTTTTATGTATACGCGGTAGTCCTTGGTTTTATCCGCCTCCATAGCATCGATAATGGCGTTAAGGCCTGCCATCAGCTCCTGCATCATCTCGTCGGCAACGGCGTAAATATCCTCGTAATGGTTATAAAAGGTGCTTTTCGCAATATCCGCCCTCTCAGCAAGCTCGGCAACGCTGATGCTGGAAATCATTTTCTTCTCTCCGATAAGCTCCGCAAAGGCTGCCCTTATCATCTTTTTAGTTCTTAATGAGTTTCTGTATTCCTTTTTCATAATTCCTTTTTAGACGAATTTTAGATTAAAGTCCAAAATTATATTTTTTAGCAAAGTTAGTCGTTGCGTTTGCTTTGCATTCATTATAATATATAATTGTATAAAAGTCAAGATTTTCTTTTTGGGAGGAAAAATGAGAAGAAAAAAGAGAACCGGCAGTCTTCTGCACAGGCTGTCTGAGACTATCGTTGATAAACGAAATATTATCTTCCTCGCTGTTATCATCAGTTGCATTATTTCGGTGTTCACCATGGGACTTGTTGAGGTCGAGGAGGATCTTGCCGCCTTTCTGCCCGAGGGCTCAAGCTCGCAGGTGGGTGCAGAGGTAATGTTTGAGGAATTTACTCTTATGGGCATGGCGCAGGTCATGGTCGCAAACGTTACGCTCGACGAGGCGTGGGAGATCAGCGAAAAAATACAAGCAATAGACGGCGTTCAATTAGTGGTTTTCGGAGAAGATCCATCCTACTACAACAACGCATCTGCCTGCTATACTCTAACCTTTGATTATCCTCAAAGCGATCCCAAATGTGAGGCGGCTCTTGATGAGATCAAGGCTATGCTTTCAAATTACGATACCTACGTCAGCTCGGATATAGGAAATCCCATCGGTGATATTCTCGACAAGGAGATCGTTCTTATGATCTCGGTTGCAGGAGTAATGATTCTTCTTATGCTTCTGATCACGTCGAGATCGGTGGTTGAGGTGCCCGTAATACTTCTCACCTTCGTGGTTGCGATGGTGCTGAATATGGGTACAAACTTCATATACGGCAAAATATCCTTCGTATCCAACTCGGTGACCAGCCTGCTTCAGCTTGCGCTGTCGCTTGACTACGCGGTAATTCTTATCAACAGATATAGAGATGCCAGCAAGAGACTTCCTCTGCGGGAATCGGTCGTTGAGGCTCTTGAAAAATCGGTGCCCGAGGTGTTCGGAAGCTCTCTTACTACCATCGGCGGACTTGCGGCTATGATGTGCATGCAGTTCAAGCTTGGTCCCGATATGGCGATGTGCCTTATCAAAGCAATACTCTTCGCTATGCTGTCGGTATTCGTATTTATGCCGGGTTTACTTATGGTGTTCGGCAAGGTACTTCTGAAAACTCAGCATAAGAGCCTGCTTCCCAACGTTTCATTTATAGGTAAATTTACATACAAGGCAAAAAAGGTTATTGCACCTCTCTTTATCGTTTTAGTAATAGCGGCTATGCTTATCTCGAGCGCATGTCCCTTCTCCTACGGCTACACCAATCAGGAGGCAGCGAAGCTTAACGATCAGACTCTGGCAAAGAAGATGATAACCCAGAACTTCGGCGCGACAAATATGATCGCACTGCTCGTTCCCTCGGGTGATTTTGAAAAGGAGGCTGCTCTGCTTACCGAGCTTGAATCCCGCGAGGAGGTAGGCAGCACCATGGGTATTGCCAGCATGGAAATAATCAACGGCTATACCCTGGCTGATAAGCTGAGTCCGAGAGAATTCTCCGAGCTTGTAGGACTTGACTACGAGATAGCGGGTGTGATTTACGCGGCTTACGCGGCATCCAACGAGAATTACGGCATTATAATAAACGATATTTCAAAATACGAGGTTCCCTTGATCGACATCGTGGTCTTTGCCGTTGATCAGATAGACTCAGGTCTTATTGATCTTGAGGGTATGGATATGAGCGGTATGGGTAACATGGGCAGTATTGATATGGGAAGTATGGGCGGAATGATCGATACAAGCGATCCTGCGGCGCTGCTCGGTGAGGCAAAGGAGCTGCTCGACACAGCGCTGTCTATGACAGTGGGTGAGAATTACAGCAGAATGGTAGTTTACTTAAATCTCCCCGACGAAGGTGATGAAACCTTTGCGTTTATCGACGAAATGAAGGAAATAGCAAGAAGCTATTACGGCGACGTAGATATTCATGCTGTCGGTTTGGCTACCACCTCTATGGACTTTAAGGCATCCTTCCAAATGGATAACTTCATAGTTACGGCTGTTTCAATCATTATAGTTCTTATAGTTTTACTGCTCTCATTTAAATCTATTGCTATGCCTATAATACTTATTCTGGTAATTCAGGGCTCGATATGGATAAACTTCTCTATTCCATCTCTTATGAATACTCCTCTGTTCTTCCTTGGATACACAATAATATCTGCGATGCAAATGGGAGCGAATATAGACTACGCAATAGTAATCGCCACAAGGTACAACGAGTTAAAAAATGAGATGGATAAGCGCACGGCAATTATTGAGACTATGAACTTCGCCTTACCCACAGTTATTACCTCGGGCGCGATAATGTCTTGCACGTCTCTGTTAATCGGATATATGTCCTCCGAGGCAACTATCTCAAGTCTTGGTATTAATCTGGGACGCGGTACGATAATATCGGTAATCCTCGTTCTCTTCGTCCTTCCCTCCCTGCTTCTTGTCTGCGACGGACTTGTTGAGAAAACCACCTTTAAATTCTTTAAGAAGAAGGAAAAGGAACACGCCGAGGCAGACGGCAGAGTCAGAGTTTGCGGACGCGTAAGCGGTGAGCTTCACGGTTATATTAACGGTGAGATTGATGCTGTAATCGATGGAAATGTAAACTTAGCATTACTTTCCGGCGATATTATTGAAGAAAAGGAGGTAAACTACAGTGAAAAGAACTAATAGAATATTTAGCGGAGCTGTCTCCTTCTGTCTCTTTTTTACTATACTTATCTCCGCGTTGTCTCCTGTAATCAGCTTTGCTGATGGAGATACTGTGTACATAGAAAGTGGTGAGGACTTTAAGGAATTTGCTAAAAATTGCTCCTTCGACCTGTGGTCAAAGGGAAAAACCTTCATTTTAACCACCGATATATCCCTCTCGGGGCTTGATTTTGAGCCTATTGCAACCTTCGGCGGCACCTTTGACGGTGCGGGACATACCGTAAGCGGCCTTGACGCCGAGGGCGCATACTCTCCCGCGGGACTTTTCTCCATTCTCTCCGAGGGCGGAGCTATCAAAAACCTAACCGTTATCGGAAGGGTTGCGCCCGAGGGTGACAGATCCTACGTCGGAGGTATCGTCGGTGATAACCACGGAACTGTCGAAAACTGTATTTTCAAGGGAACGGTCATCGGCTCGGGTGACGTCGGCGGTATCGTCGGCATCAACCGCCTTGGGGGAAGCGTAATTGGCTGCATTTGTGAGGGTGAGGTTATAGGAGAAAAGCGCACCGGCGGTATCGTCGGTACGAACTACGGGCTTATCTCCTCCTCCGAAAGCCGTATGAAGGTAAACACCGTAAGCGTAACCCCCTCAATCTCTCTTGACGAGCTTAACTCCTCGCTTACCCTTGACGTAACGAGGCTTCCCTCTCTAAGCAGTGCTTCAATGAGCGACACGGGAGGAATCGCGGGCTATTCCACCGGATTTATTATGGGCTGTGTCAATATCGGGCGAGTCGGATATCCTCATATAGGCTATAACGTTGGCGGTATCGTGGGACGCTCCTGCGGCCACCTTTCAGGCAACAGAAATGACGCCGAGATATTCGGCCGTAAAGACGTTGGCGGTATCGTCGGACATATGGAGCCTTATATAAGCTACGAGCTTTCCGAGGATCTGCTCGCTTCGCTAAAGCGTGAGCTTGACGCTATGAGCCACACTGTAGGCGAGGCGTTAGGCAATGCCGACGTCAGTCTTCCCGCTGTTTCTTCAAGACTCAACAGCCTTCTCGAAAATCTCGACGGTGCAACCGACTCGCTCGACAAGCTTATTCTTGGAGTTACTGATTATGGAGACGGAGTTAGCGAAGAGGTTAACCGCCTTGGCGAGATCATCAGCGAGACGCTCGATCTTTCCTTAGAGGTTCTTCTTTACGTTCCCGATCTCAGCGAATATCTATACGCAGGACTTGAGAGCCTTGAAGATGCGCTTGATAAGCTTGACGAACTTTCAAGCATAAGTGCAGACGCTCTTAACGATCTTAGTCAAGCCGCAACCGATGCCGCGGCAGGCATAGACGTAATAGGAGGAGCGATTGAAAAGACAGAGAACGGAATAAACGCCCTTAAAAACGCCGTAAGCATAAACGATAAAAGCGCGGCCACAGAAGCCATCGATGCCGTATGCGACGGACTTAGCGAGGCGATCAGATCCCTTGACAGTATTACAAACGCTCTTGACAGTATTATGACGGTGGTTAAGGACGCGGCGTGGAGCGATGAAGCCCTCGACGAGATTAGCAGACTTACAAAAAGCCTTGCCACCACCGCATCGGCTCTTTCAGATATTTACGATGCAACTATTGAAATAAGAGATAATATAGCCATTTACCTATCCGATCTTAACGAGTCGGGCGAGGATGTAGCGAAGGCTATCGAAAGGCTCTGCGCAGAGCTTGCGGTAATATTTGATAACCTAAAAGCAGACCTTGATAGGATCACCGAAGGAGGCTACCTAATTATCGGTGATATCGGTGATATTGCAGATGCGCTTCGCAATATGGGCGAGACGATAAGAGGCTTTATCGATGGAATGGAGTCGCTCGGCTTGTCGGTAAGTGCAATAAACGAGGCGGTAGTTCTTAAAGACAAGGCTAAGCTCTCGACGTCGCTTGACAAAGCGTATAACGCGATCGGCGACATTATCTCCGCTGCCGAAAAAGCAAGCGCAACCCTTAACGAGTCATCCGAGACCCTAAAGGAGGCAAGCGAGTGGGGCAAGGAATTGGCCGACGCTATAAGCGATCTTACAAGCAGGCTTACCGACCTTTCGGGCGCGATGGTCAAGGTACAAAGCGGAATTGACTCATTAAGAGAAAACCTAAGCTTTGATATGACCGGGGCGGACGAAGGGCTTGAAATGATCCTTGAGGGCTTTGGAGACATGGCTGACGCCGCGGATCATCTGAGAGATACCCTGCTCCACCTTGCAGACGCATTCGTCGATCTGGAAGGCGCGTCCGAACTGCTTGCAGATGTGTCGATCGATTTTACCGGCGCACTTTCAAGCTTTGCAGATGCGGCGAAGCTTATCACCGTTATGAGCGAGAAGCTTAACACCGTTGTCTCTTACCTTGCAGAGGTTGACCCCATTCAGCTCCCTATGCCGAGCGAGAATATAAAGGCATCGGCAAACGAGCTGTTTATGTATATTTCAGCAATCGAAAAGGAGCTTAAATACCTTAATTCTGACGTGACAGATCTTACGGGCGATCTTATTGTCCGTGTAATTGAGATAAACAAGATATTCAACTCTCTTTCGGACGATATCGTAGACATTATCTACGGTCTTGGAGACGGCAGCATTATTGACAAGGATGTAAGCGAGAACGAGATCAGCTCTGTAACCTACGGCAAGGTGTTCTCCTGCGTCAACAACGGCAGTATTAACGGTGACATAAACGTTGGAGGCATCAGCGGCGTTATAGGTCTCGAGGTCGCTCTTGATCCCGAGGACGATATGACGCCCGAGCTTTCGGTCACGCAGAAGAAGCAGTATCAGCTCAAGGCGGTGATACACGCCTGCAGAAACGAGGGCGCCGTAATTGCAAAATATGACTCGGCGGGCGGTATCTCGGGCAAAATGGACTTTGGACTTATCTACGCCTCGGAGGCATACTGCTCTGTTGAGAGCCTGGCGGGTGACTATGTTGGCGGTATTGCGGGACTTAGCGCGGGAGTTATCTCCGAGAGCTTTGCAAAATGCTCGCTTAAGGGCGGAAAATACGTGGGCGGTATACTCGGCTCGGGAGTCAGAGAAGATTTCTCCGGCGACTCAAGCCTTGTTAAGAACTGCTATTCTATGGTTAAGATCGATGGGTTTACCCAGTACGCAGGCGCTGTAGCAGGCGCGAATATCGGTGAGTACGAGAACAATCTTTTCGTTTCAGACAGTCTTGCGGGCATTGACCGCGTAAGCTATCACGGAAAGGCAGAGCCTATATCATACGAGGAGCTGTTAAAGAAACGGAGCATTCCCGACGGCTTCTATAGCTTCTC
Organism: Oscillospiraceae bacterium; assembly: GCA_015063525.1. Taxonomy (GTDB): domain Bacteria; phylum Bacillota; class Clostridia; order Oscillospirales; family CAG-272; genus UBA1740. The sequence goes on along the minus strand of SVTZ01000012.1, from coordinate 2,529 downwards.
TCTCGACTTTATGGCAGACGGCGAGTTGCTTTACTCCGCAGAATTTGAGTACGGAGCGTCATTCGACTTTTCCGTCTTCCCCGATATTCCCAAAAAAGAGGGACATTACGGCGTGTGGGACAAAACCGAGCTTTGTGATCTGAAATTTGACACCACAGTCAGCGTAATCTACACGGCTTATATCACCTCACTTGGCAGTGATGAAAGCCGCGAGAACGGACGCGACATCTTCTTCGCGATCGGGCAGTTCAAGGAGGGCGAGTCCATAAGCGCAATTAAGAACGCAGTAGATCTTACGGCTCTTACGCTCAGCGAGAAGCTCTTCTACAAGGACAGCGTGGTTGAAAGCTGGACTCTGACTATTCCGAAGGACGGACTTGATAAAAACAATATCCATTTCCTGCCCGAAAACGAAAACTGCATAATATACCTTAAGATAGACGGCATATGGACGCAGATCGAGACCGAGGAATTCGGCAGTTATCTGACCTTTGACGTCTCCGGCGAGGAGATTGAAATTGCGGTAATCGAGCATGCTCTGCGTATTATTCCTATCGCAATAATCGGAGGCACGCTTCTTATCGCTTTGGTGGTAATCATTATCGTTTTACGCAAAAATAAAAAGAAAAACGCTTACGGCGACGAAGATAACGTAAGCTCCGCTGATAACGAAGAACAGAGAGCTTACGAAAGAGCATAACACAAGGGCAGATGCGGAGATATATCCTGCATCTGCCCATTTTAATCGTAATCCTCCCAGAACTTTGCCATCTCGGTCTCGTAGCCTGACTTATCCACGTAATAAGACATACAGTGATTTGCTCCCGGAACAAGAAAAAGTCTTTTCGGTCCGCGGCAGGCCTCGTAGTTTCGGTAGGTCATCTCCACAGGCACGAAGCTATCGTCGGTGCCGTGGATAAAGAGTACCGGTACGTTGGAGTTCTCAAGCGAGTTAAGCGTTGAGCAGGCGTTGGCCGCAAAGCCGGTCTTTTTCCTGCAGAGACGGTTTGCAGCTCTCTTATACAGACTGTATGGAAGGCGAAGGTTTTTTGTCAGAACGTATTTCCATATCTCGTCGGGAGAGGTGAAGCCGGAGTCGGCGATTATACCATGTACTGAACCGGGGAGGCCGAGATCTGCCGACATAAGCACGCTTGACGCGCCCATTGACACACCGCAAAGATATATCGGCAGGTCACAGAAGCGTTTTGCCGTCCACCTGACCCACTCAATAACATCCAACCTCTCCAAAAGGCCGAAGGTAATAAAATCGCCGCCGCTTCCGCGCTGACCTCTCTGCTCGGCATATATTACCGCAGATGAGGAGGAATACCAAAAATCGCTGACTATACCGAAATCGCGGCTCCAGGAGCCTCGCCAACCGTGAAGAGCAATAATAACCCGTCTCGGCTCTTGGGGCACCAGAAGATGCCCCGTCAGTCTTATGCCGCCGTGGCCGCTTATCTCGACCGTCTCGGTGGCCCTTTCCTCAAGCCCCCTGCCCTTTTCAATTAGCTCGCTTGAAAATTCCTCGTTATCTCTTATTCCGGAAATTGCTCCCTTTCTTTTAATTATCCGCGGCATAGTGCGGTCAAGGGCAATCGAGGTAAGTAATCTTGCAGACAAGCCTATAATTAAACCGACGAGCAAAATCATCAGCGAAATACAAAGTAAAAAAACAATTACCGAAATCTGCATTTTCTTTTCCTTAAAAAATAATTACATATATTATTGTATATATAGGAGGAAAAAATACAGTATAAAAACCAAGAAAACAAACAAAAAAAGAAGAAATGAGAGCGCATTTTATTAACATAATTGAAAAATAGCCAAAACACAAAAAAGAAGCTAAAAAGCCGATGATTTTTAGCTTAAAAATCGAAAAGTAAAGAAAAAACAAAAAAATTACGGTTTTTTTCGTTAAAAACCAAGTTTTTTTCGCAATTCCTAAAAAATTTATGTTGTTTTCAAAACTTTCAGAGCTTTTCGCCCCATTTTTTCAAAAAAATTATCGTAAACAATTGTTTACGGTTTAGCAGTCGTTTGGGAATATTTGGTACGAATTGTGAACCCACCCGATATTGACCTTACATCAGAAATTTTGTTTTAGAGAAAGGATTGTGAAAGCGTCGCCGTATTTACATACGGCAGTTCGAACAAACCGAAGATATAGACAAAATTTCCAATAAAAAGAAAAAGAGACCACAGCAGGTGGCCTCTTTATTTATAGGGGAGATGAAATTACTTAACCTCAACCTCTGCGCCTGCAGCCTTGAGCTGCTCAGCGATCTTTTCAGCTTCGTCCTTAGCGATTGCTTCCTTAACGGTCTTGGGAGCTGCCTCAACGAGGTCCTTAGCGTCCTTAAGGCCGAGACCGGTGATCTCACGAACAACCTTGATAACGTTGAGCTTGGAAGCGCCTGCTGCCTTAAGTACAACGTCAAACTCGGTCTTCTCCTCAACGGGAGCTGCTGCTGCAGCGCCGGGAGCTGCTGCTACTGCTACGGGAGCTGCGGATACACCGAACTC
>SVTZ01000011.1 GCA_015063525.1 Oscillospiraceae bacterium | reverse complement strand
CTTTTTTGTCTTCCATCTGCGGCACCGCCTTTCATTCAAAATTAATAATAATATATTTTAACATATTTTAAAGGATTTTACAATAGCTTTGCAAAAATAATGAAAATAATAAAATAGCGGCCGTCCTCAATTAGGGATGGCCGCAGAGGGATTATGAGTTAAGGATTTTATAAAGCTCGGATTTTGACATACCACGGTCCTTCGCCGCGCGTTTTATTGCGTCCATACGGGAAAGACCGTCGCTTTCATACTTTCTAACGTGGCTCTCGGGCGGCAGGGAAATAAGATCTGCCAGCTCGTCGGAAATATCCTCTCCACCGTACCCTTCTACAACTAAAACGTATTCGCCGCGAGGCTCGTTTGCTTCGTAAAAGGCGATCGCCTCACCAAGAGTTGTGCGCTTGATTTCCTCGTTTAGCTTGGTTATTTCACGGCAGAGAGAGATTTTGCGATCTTTGCCAAAGGCCTCTGACATATCCGTGAGGGTGACACGAAGCTTGTGGGGCGCTTCGTAGAAGATAAGCGTTCTTACTTCCTTCTTCACCGCATCAAGCTGCTTTTTTCTCTCACCCTTGTTTGCCGAAAGAAATCCCTCGAAGGCAAATCTTCCGGTGGCAAGACCCGAGACCGAAAGGGCGGAAACCGCTGCACAGGCGCCCGGAATAACCGAGACGGTGATGCCCGCGTCTGCACAAAGTCTGACAATATCCTCGCCCGGATCGCTTATTGCGGGCATACCCGCATCGGTGATAAGCGCGCAGGATTCACCGCTGATAAGCCTTGCAACCAGCCTCTCGCCGCTTGACTTTTTGTTATGCTCGTGGTAGCTGACCAGCTCGTTTTTTATTCCTAATGCAGACAGCAGTCTAAGTGAATTTCGTGTATCCTCGGCCGCAATGAAGTCGACCTCTAAGAGTACCTTTTTCGCTCTCTCGGAGATATCGGCAAGATTGCCGATGGGCGTCGCCACAAGATACAGCGTGGATTTTTCAACCTTGTTTTTCTCGTCACTCATTATCTCTTAAAATAGGAAGGGAAGCTTCCTTTCTCCATTATGTAATTCATATCGGGGGAGTATTCCTTGTGGGACTTATCCTTATAGATTATCAGCGGCCTGGTCACCACGAGACCGGCCTTGCCGCCCGCCTTTCCTTCAATAAGAGCCATAGAGGGCTCAGACTCGGTATCAGCGTGAACAAGGGTCAATCTCTTCGGCTCAAGTCCGCTTTCGCGCATGGCGCCGATAAGGTCGATAAGTCTGTCGGTGCGGTAAACTGCCGCAAAACAACCGCCGAATTTTAGCGTTTTTCTCGCTGCCTTGCAAAAATCGCGTATGTCTCCGCAGACCTCGTGGCGCGCGATGTTCTTCTTTTGCAGCTCGTTTTGCCTGCCTGAGGTTGTCTTCATATAGGGCGGATTTGTGTAAATTATATCAAACTCGCGATCGCTTACGTACTCTCTTACGTCTGCGTGTACGGCAGTCATTCTTTTTTCGAGACCGTTAAGTGCCGCGTTCCTCGCTGTAAGGTCGGCATACTCCTTTTGTACCTCGAGTGCAACGCAGGCATCGAGCTTCTGCCTCGTCAACAGCAGCATCGAAATAATTCCGCTTCCGCTTCCGAACTCACATCCGTATTTATATTTTCCGTTTATATATCCTGCAAGGAGCAGGGCGTCAGTACCGAAGGTGAGTCCGTCGGTCTGTTGAATAAGCTTCAAGTCGTCGTTCACGTAATCACAGCGTTCCATTGTAAGAGCTCCTTTTTATCTATTCGCGCAGGAAAGGCGTCTTGGATTTTTACAGAAAAAAAGCGGAGAACGAAATCCCCGCTTTTTTGTTTCCCTATGTAGCCGTAAGGGAGTCGAGCTCATAAGCCCTACAGCAAAGGGAAATTATTCCTCGGCAGGAGCGCCTACAGGACAAGCGTCAGCGCAAGAACCGCAGCTGATGCACTCGTCAGCGTTAATTACGTACTTACCGTCGCCCTCGGAAATGCAACCGGTGGGGCAAGCGTCGGTGCAAGCGCCGCAAGCGATGCACTCATCAGAAATCTTGTATGCCATTTGACTAACCTCCATTTTTGTTTGTCACATATATTTTATCATATCTGTGAAAAAAATCAAGTCCATTTTACAAAAAAGTTGTGAAATTCTGCAAAATAAAATTTTTTAACTTAATCCTCGATTATTTCGTCCTCGTCTTCGTCCTTTTCCTTATTCGTCTGCTTTCCTGGACGGGAGAGAACCTTGATCTCTTCGCACTTGTATACCTTGGGCGCATCCTTGTCGTTATCGTTAAGTCTTACCTTTACCTCTCTTGCCAGCGGCTTTATCTCAATGACAACGCCGTCGCCGTCTGCTGTCCTTACCACCGAGCCGTTGGGAGGAGTCTGCTTCAGTGCCTCTTCGTAGATCTCGTGCTCATAGCGCAGACAGCACATAAGCCTTCCGCAAGCGCCGGAAACCTTGGAGGAATTAAGCGAGAAGTTCTGCTCCTTAGCCATACGGATGGACACCTGCACGAAGTCGGAGAGGAAATTCGCACAGCAGAGCTTCCTGCCGCAAACGCCAATACCGCCGAGCATCTTCGCCTCGTCGCGTATACCGATCTGACGAAGCTCGATCCTCGTACGGAATGTAGACGCAAGATCGCGTACCAGCTCTCTGAAGTCAACTCTCGACTCGCAGGTAAAGTAGAATATAAGCTTGGAATTGTCAAAGGTGTACTCCGCACCCACCAGCTTCATTCCGAGGCCGTGTGCTTCAACCTTTTTCTGACATACTGCGATAGCATCCGCCTCTGCTGCGCAGTTTTTTTCGTAATGCTCTATGTCAGACTTGGTAGCGGGTCTCGTAACAGGCTTCAGCGGAGAGATGATATCGGTAGAGTCAACGATCTTGTTGGCAACCTTCACCATGCCAAGCTCAACGCCGCGCGAGGTCTCGACAATAACCTTGTCTCCTACCGAAAGCTTAAAGCCCTCGGGAGAGAAGTAATATATTTTTCCCGCCTCGCGGAAATTGATGCCTACTATCTCCACCTTTTCGGGCATAGGCGTCTCGTTTTCTTGTACATTCTTTATTTCTTCGGACATTTTTCTTTCCTTTTTTATTTTTATTTTGTTTTTGGGGCATACGGTTATTTACCGCAAACCGTCATTATCTCAGCGCAAAGTGAGGACATAAGGTTTGACACGTTGGCGTTCCTCCAAAGAAGGCTGTGAGCTTCGTTTACCGCATCGTAGACCGAAACCAGCCGTCCCTCGGAAATATCTCCGCAAAGCTCGGTCGCCGCTTCGCGGGATGTGAAGAACAGAGTCTTAGCAGTCGAGTCATATTTGATAACTATAAGATCTCTCAGCGCGCTTATCAGTCTCTCAAGCGAGCCTGATAGCTCGGCTCTCTTTGTGGGAAAGCGTGAGAGGGCATAGTATATCTCGGAGTAAGATGCCTTTTTGCCAATTGCGCTTATTAGGCGGATTATCTCGCCGCGTTCCACCTCGGTATCATCGGCAAGCCTCTTGCCGATCAATATCTTTGCAAGGCCGAGCCTGCCGTCTGCGCTCATTATAATACCCGAAAACTTTGCCTCGTCGGCGGCCTTCATGAGTTTTGCCTCCGAGCTATCACGAAGAAGCCACTCGGCGATCTCAGAGTCGGTAAAACGGCTCATCGGTATATACTGGGCACGGCTCTTTATGGTGGTAAGAATTCTGTCGCATTCCTTAGCGAGCAGGATTATCGTAACCGACCTCGGCGGCTCCTCAAGAACTTTAAGCAGCGCGTTCTGCGCCTCAGCAGTCATACACTCTGAGTCGTCAATGATGTATATTTTATGCTCAGACTCGGTGGGGGAGAGGAACATATCCTCTCTGAAGTCCTTAACCGCCTCTACTCCGAGGGTGGCCTTGTCCTTCTTCTTTTCGAGTATTTTAAGGTCGGGGTAGTTGCCCTCGTAAATCCTTCGGCAGCTGTCGCATCTTCCGCAGGGAAGTGGCTCGCCCGAAATGGATTTTGCCTTGCAGTTCATCGCCGCCGCCATCTCGCGTGCCAGCGTTGACTTGCCGCTGCCTGACGGACCGCCGATAAGAAATGCGTGGGGAAGTTTGCCGGATTCTATTGCCGCACCGACTCTGGCTTTGGTCTCATCGTTGCCGAGCAGCCTCGGAAAATAGCTTCTCACAGCACTCCCTCCTTTAAAGCAAAATTTTCACCAATAATTATTTTAACATTTTTAAATTAAAAAGTCAATGGTAACTGTAAAAAAACGCGCAAGCGGCAGAAATTATCATTTTTCGACAAGGATTTGTATAATTAATCTGTTGACAACCCGGAAAAACTTTGATATAATTGATACGATAATAATTCTTGAAAGGATAAGCCGCAATGAAAGAGATTAAAATTAAGCTCAGCAACGTTCAGGATATCAGAGAGTTCGTTAACGTAGTTATCCTTGCAGATTACGACGTTGACCTCGTTCAGGGCAGATACGTTATCGACGCTAAGTCCATTATGGGTATCTTTTCTCTTGACCTTCTCTCTCCCATTACCCTTAAGGCTCATACCGACAATGCTGACGCTCTGTTTGAGAGAATAGCTAAGTTTATCGTATAATTTTCAGGGTAAGAAGGGACTCGGTTAATTCCGGGTCCTTTTCGTTTTGCGAAATTTGTGATAGAAAGTTTTGAAAATCATATTGACAAGCCGAGAGGGAAGTGCTATAATGAACCAAACGATTGAACAATTATTCAACTGTTGAACCAAAAGAGGTGAAAAAATGAAGCTGTATGAAAAAAACGCGCCCTCCTGCGAATGCGAGGAGATCCACGCAGATATTATTGAAAAGAAGAGAGGCGAGATGCCTGAGGAGAACGTTCTCTACGACCTCTCCGACTTCTTCAAGATCCTTGGCGACTCAACGAGGGTAAGCATCCTTTTCGCTATAGACGGCGAGCCTATGTGTGTCTGCGATATTGCAAATCTTCTCGGAATGACGAAATCCGCCGTTTCCCATCAGCTGAAGGTCCTTCGTCAGAGTGATCTCGTCACCTACCGCAAGTCGGGAAAGAACGTTTATTACACTCTCGCCGACGATCACGTAAGAGATATTATCGAGAAGGCTCTCGAGCATATTAAAGAATGATTTTTGAGTAAATTAACTAACCTTAAAGGAGAAATATTATGAAGCTTAAGTACACTATTACAGGCCTTGACTGCCCCAACTGTGCGTCGAAACTGGCAGGACAGATGTCGGATATCGAAGGTATCGAGTCTGCAAAGATCAACTTCTTAACCGAGAAGCTTACCGTTGAAACCAGCCTTGAGGAGAGTGCTGCCTTCGATCTGCTTTCAAAGAAAGCACGTGACTTTGAAAAGGGAATAAAAATAGAGAAATGAAGCGTATCTTTGATTTTGCAAAATCTGAGATCGGACGTATAGCTCTTTGCCTAATATTTTTCATTTCGGCGGTTATTTTAGAGCAGACTATAAACGAGTACATATCTCTCGCCTTTTATGTAATCGCGCTTATCATCGCCGGAGGCGAGGTTTTCGTCTCGGCCGTGAAGGGGATTTTTCGTCGCGATCTCCTCGACGAGAAGTTTCTGATGTCCATTGCATCGGTGGGCGCGATGATCGTCGGAGAGTGGAGCGAGGGCGTTGCGGTTATGCTCTTCTTCCTTGTGGGAGAGACCTTTGAGCATCGCGCAGTCCGTAAGTCACGCGCCTCTATCCGCGCTCTGATGGATATCTGTCCCGACGAGGCCTGCGTCCTTACAGACGACGGCGAGGAAATGATGGACGCCGAGGATGTGGAGATTGGAAGCATTATAGTGATCCGTCCCGGTGAGCGCGTTCCCATCGACTCTGTTATTACCTTTGGCTCTGCCGATATCGATACCTCAAGTATGACAGGTGAGCCGCTTCCGGTATCCGCTGCCGTCGGCTCTCAACTTTCAAGCGGATATATCGTTAAAAACGGACTCCTCCACGCAAGGACTGTGCGCCTCTCGGGCGACTCTGCCGCTGCAAGAGTTCTTTCGCTCGTTGAAAATGCAAACGAGAGTAAATCCCGCGAGGAGAGCTTTATCACTAAATTTTCGCGCTACTACACCCCTGCGGTTGTGATTGTTGCGCTCATAGTTGCGATCCTTCCGCCCATTCTCGGGCTGAAATCACTTGCCGACTCGGTTTACACAGCTTTGACCTTCCTTGTAATTTCTTGCCCCTGCGCCCTTGTTATATCCGTCCCGATGGCCTTCTTCGGCGGTATTGGCGGCGCGGCTTCACGGGGTATTCTATTTAAGGGCGGCAACGTCTTTTCAAAGGTCGCCAAGGTAGAGACGGTTGCTTTTGATAAGACCGGAACTATTACAAACGGCAATTTTATCGTAAGAGACGTGATCACCTACGGATCTTCAAGGGAGCAGGTTCTCTCTATGGCCGCTTCTGCCGAATATGCTTCAAATCATCCTATCGCTGAATGCTTAAAGTCTGTATCCGACAAAATAGTTCCTCCCCGTTCTGTAAAAGAGCAGGCAGGCTATGGAGTAGTGGCGGAATTGTATGAAAACACCTGCGCTGTCGGAAATATTAAGCTAATGAAAGAGCTTTCGGTAGATTTATCAAACGTATCGAGAGACCTTGAAGGAGCAGTGTACGTTGCAATTGACGGCAGTCTCGCCGGAGTAATAACCCTTGCCGATAGCGTAAAGCCCGAGGCAGCTGAGGCGATTAAGAATCTCCGTAGGCTTGGCGTAAAGCATACCGCTATTCTCTCGGGTGACAGAGAAGAGAACGTTAAGAGAGTTGCCTCCACCGTCGGAGTTGACGAGGCGGACTTCGCACTTACTCCCGAGCAGAAATACGCAAGACTTGAAGAGCTTATCTCCTCATCTAAAAGCACGATGTACGTAGGCGATGGCATCAATGATGCACCCTCGCTTGCCAGAGCCGACGTAGGCGTTGCAATGGGCAGCATGGGTCAGGACAGCGCAATTGAGGCTGCGGATATGGTCGTTATGATCGATAATCTGTCGAAGCTGCCTGAGGCGGTATTGATTGCGAGAAAAACGATAAATATTTCTTGGCAGAATATCATTTTTGCCCTTGGCACCAAAGGACTGATACTTATACTCGGCCTCTTGGGCTTTGCCAATATGTGGCTTGCCGTCTTTGCCGACGTAGGCGTCGCAATCCTCGCAATACTTAACTCAATGCGCGCCCTCCGCGCTCCCAAGCTATAAAAAAAGCGACCGTTGGTCGCTTTTTTATTAGAATCGGTTTTTCATCGCCTTCTCAATTGTCCTGTCCGCATCTCTCTTCGCGGCGGAATCTCGCTTGTCATAAAGCTTCTTACCCTTGCAAAGGCCAACCGCCATTTTGACGCGCGAGCCCTTGAAATAGAGCGAAAGGGGAACGAGGGTATATCCCTCGCGGCTGACAAGACCGGTAAGCTTCATAATTTCTCTTTTGTGCATCAAGAGCTTCTTTGGTCTCAGCGGTTCTTTATTAAAAATATTGCCCTGCTCGTAGGGACTTATATGCACGCCGAGGGCGAAAAGCTCGCCTTTGTCAACCTCGCAGTAGGAGTCCTTAAGGTTTACGTTTCCTGCGCGCAAGGACTTGACCTCCGTGCCAAACAGCTCAATGCCGGCCTCGTAGGTCTCTATTACGAAATAATCGTGTCTTGCCTTTCTGTTATCGGCAATAATCTTTCCTTCTATCTTCATACAGTTCTCGCTTAAATGTTTTTCATCAATATAGTATCACATTTTTTTAGCGAAATCAACCGTTTTTTGCAAATGTGCGTGAAAGTTCCTCTAAAATTTTGAATTTTATATTGTATTTCTTGTTTTTTATCAGCCTTATCTCCTCGCCTGTATAATCGATAATTCCGTCGTCGGCGGGCGCGTCCTCTGTTGCCAGCTCCATACACAGCGGCGGATACATAACGCACCACCAGTTTTGTCCCTCGCCTTCACCTATTATAACTCTCAGTGAGCTGTAGGTTCCGCAGGGAAGTGAAAAGTCCTCGTAATCTCTGGTCTCGTACCACTCCTCGGTAAGGGTGGCTCGTACGGTGTAGCTATATCCCATCTCCTGTATCAGCACCTCGGCAGTGCTCTCAATATTGGGTAAAAGCTCTCGTACAGTCTCCTCCGCAACCGATTTTGATCCGCATCCGCGAAGAGCCTCTCCGTACTCAGAGAGCAGTTTATCACGCACCTTTAGTTTAAGAGCTTGATCATCATCCGAGTCTGAGTTGGCTAAAATATGTAGCCTTACCGTGTCCTCGTAGATCTCGGCCTCCGCATCGGTGGGCATAACCGACAGTATCATCGTTGCGATAAGTAAATAAAGTGCAAATTTTGGTATTTGTTTCATTTTTATCTCCTTTCTTCGGTGCAATTGTAGACCGAAAAGAGGGCTGTTATTCAAAATAACCCAAAATTTACCTTGACTTGCATTTTTCAATATGTTAAAATAGTTTTGATAATCAATGTAAAGAAAGGAAACCCAAGATGATTCCTAACATTCCAAGGATCGAGCACCCCGAGCGTTACGGCGAATTTGACCTGCCTCGCGAAAAGCTTGAATACGCCCTTAACGAGGCGCTTAAAAAAATAGACCTCGGTATCGAAAACCACGGCATTCTCTTCCCTAAGGAGGCGAGCCAAAATAATGTTTATGCCACCACCGAAAATATTTCCGGCTGGGGCAACGGCTTCTGGACGGGTATTCTCTGGCACGCATACGAGTTAACGGGAAATGAAAAATATAAAGAGGTTGCCCTCGCGCAGATCCCCAGCTACACGAAGCGCATCAAGGAGAAGATCGGCGTAAACCATCACGATATGGGCTTCCTTTATTCGCCCTCCTGCGTCGCGGCATATAAGCTCTGCGGCAATGAGGAAGCAAAGGAGGCGGCAATTATGGCCGCCGAGCATCTCTGCACAAGATATCAGGAGAAGGGACAGTTCATTCAGGCGTGGGGCAAGGTCGGCGATCCTAACGCCTACCGACTTATCATCGACTGCCTTCTTAATATTCCGCTTCTTTATTGGACTGCCGAGGTAACCGGCGACAAATCCTTTGACGAGAAGGCCTACAACCACTTCAAGACTGCCGTTGGCACCTGCTGCCGCGAGGACGCAAGCACCTTCCATACCTACTATTTCGATATGGAGACCGGTGCACCTCTGCGCGGTGCGACCCATCAGGGAGCAAGAGACGACTCCGCCTGGGCGAGAGGGCAGACATGGGGTATCTACGGCCCGATGCTGACTTACATATATAAGCAGGATCCCGACGCCCTGAAGCTGACTAAGGCAACCACAAACTACTTCCTTAACTATCTTCCCGAGGATTATATTCCGTACTGGGATCTCTCCTTCACCGACGGTGACGGCGAGCCTAAGGACTCCTCCTCGGCTGCAATCGCTCTTTGCGGAATTCTTGAGCTTATCAAGCATATTGACGATTCCGATCCCGACAAGCAGATTTATATTAACGCCTGCAAGCGTATGATGAATTCGCTTATCGACGGATATCTCACTAAGGATATTCCCGAGGCAAACGGCCTGCTTCTTCATGCTGTTTACGCAAAGCCGCTTAATCTTGCGGTAGACGAGATGAACACCTGGGGATGCTACTTCTATATGGAAGCTCTGCATAGAATGCTTGACCAAGAGTGGAAATTATATTGGTAAAGGACTGCCTTATTTAGGTATAACCAAACGAAAAAAGGCAGAGATGCTAAAAAACAGTATCTCTGCCATTAATTTTTTGAGAAAATCGAGGTTGAAAACCTACGGTTTTCTCTTTTTTTTATACATATTAGTCCTCAAGCTCACTTTTGAGATCGCGTGTCATAAGTCGGTACATTGCTTCCGTGGGATCAAGTCCTTTTTTGACAATCTCATAAATCGCCTCGGTAATCGGCATTTCCACCTCGTATTTTTTAGACAGCTCAATCGCAGCTTCAAGGGCATGATATCCCTCGACAACCATTCCGATCTCGCGTGAGGCTTCCTCATATGACTTACCTTTTCCGATAAGCTCACCGCAACGGTTGTTTCTGCTGTGCCGTGAGGTGCAGGTAACTATAAGGTCGCCTATTCCGGCAAGACCCATAAAGGTCCGCCTCCTACACCCCATAGCAAGCCCGAGCCTCGTAATTTCGGCAATTCCTCGGGTCATCAGCATAGCCTTTGAGTTGTCACCGAGTCCCATTCCGCTGTTGATTCCCGCCGCAATAGCAATTATATTTTTCATTGCGCCGCAGATTTCAACGCCGAGTACGTCGGTATTAGTGTAAACTCTCATACAAGAGTTGGCAAAGACCTCGGCAATCCTATCTGATACCTCTTCGTCTTCGCAGGCAGCCACAATAGAGGTCGGCATTCCGATTACAACCTCCTCCGCGTGGGTGGGCCCGGAAAGTGCCGCAAGGCTGTAGGATAGATCGGGACGTAGGGAAGAAAGCTCGCTCTCTATAACCTCCGTCATAGTCTTTTGTGTTCCTTTTTCGATCCCTTTTGCTGCCGTTACAAGAATAGCTTCATCCTCAATATAGGGCGCCAGCTTGCGCGCCGTTTCTCTTATGAAGGAGGAGGGAACTACGAGAAGTATCATCTCCTTGCCTTTTGCTGCTTCTGCGATTGATTTTGTGTATTTTATGGATTTTGATAGGTTAATTCCGGGCAGATTGCGGTGCGTTCCGTTTTTCTCAAGCTGATCGATCTCGTCGGGCAAAGCCGACCAGACCGTTATCTTGTGATCGTTTCCAACCAGCAAAGAGGCTAGTGCAATTCCCCATGTTCCCGCGCCAAGTACTCCGATTTTCATAAATATATCCTCGCTTTTATTTGCTGTAAGAATTATACCACAAATAAACCGAATTTTCAAGTGAAAAATATGCTACGCCATTTCGTCCTCGAGAATATACGCCAGATCTATCGGTGTTGCAAGATTTCTGACTATCTTGTCGAAAAAGGCGATAGCCTTTTCCGCGTTTGAGAATACGTCCCGGGCATCTGCCTGCCGTCTATGGCCATCGGTATCGGTCATGTCAACCCTGATGGAGTATAGGGGAAGTTTGAAGTCTGCAACCGTATCTCCCTCACGCATTAAAAGCTCGTAGGAATAGCTGTTCCCCTCATCAAATCGCTCTTCCTTACGAAGCACTCTGTCACAAAGCTTTTCACTCATAAATAATTGCCTTTCTTTTTTATTACTAACATTGTATCATATTTTAATAATGAATGTCGCTAAGAAAAATGGGTGAAAATTTTAGGTGTTTTTGTCGCTAATCTCTTGGATTGCAAAACATGCTAAATATAAAAGAAAAGGGCGGAAAATACCGCCCATTTTCGAGTCCTGATTAAATATTTTGCAATAAAATCTCGCATATTGAAGAGAAAAAACATATAAAAAATCGAAAAAAATCCCTTGTTTTGCTCTTTTGACAGATTGAAAGCAAGAAAAGCAATATTACGCGAGTTTTATATGTCGCAGAGCTCGATCTGCGCCTCGGAATTGACCTTTCCGTCGCTTCTGACCGTACGGAAATAGTAAATTCCGCCCTCCTCGGCGCGCTGAACGCGAAGCTTTTCGCCTATCTGCGCCTCTGCCGAATAGTTTATGGTTATCGAGCGTATCATTTTTCCCTCAAGGGGAATGAAGTTTGAGTACATATCAGGGTACTTTGTGTTGTTCATATGTCTGTTCTGATCAACGTCTCCGTAATGCACTCCATAGCCTCCTATATCGGTAAGGGAGGAGGGAAGCTTTATCGCGCCGAGCACAAGACCGTTCTGAGGCAGTGTGGGAAGACCGAGGTTAAAGTCGTTCACTCTGACGAGCGCGCGAGTCTCGGTGTCGATAAGCGCCCAAACGGATATTGCACGTGCAACTACCTCGCCCTCCGATTCAAGGGCGTAACAGCGCAGGAATCTGTAGCCGCGGCTCTCGCAGGGATATGTCACCGCGGTAAGAGGCGCGTATGCGCGCAGAGGCCTAAGCACCTCAAGCTTCACACGGGATAAAATAAATGCGCGTCTTATCTTCCTTAAATTATCATAGGACATTCCGCCCTCGGTAAGCTGGCATTGCGCAGCCGTCTGTATATATTTCATTATAGATGAGGTCTTGGCCACGCCGTTATAGTCCACGTCGTGAACGTCAACCTCTGTTTTTATTTTGAATTGCATAGTTAATTCTTCCTTTATTAAGTATAACATCATTATCTTACACCAAAAATATGCCTATGTCAAATTTTAACTTTAAAAAAATTGTAAATATTCATTTTCCGTATGGACAAAAGGGTCGATTTCTGTTAAAATTAAGATAAGAATAAATGAAAGGAAGGATTAGTATAATGGTTGTATTAACAAAGGATAATTTCAAAGCTGAGGTAGAGGAGCATTCCGGCCTCGTAGTAATAGATTTATATGCCGATTGGTGCGGTCCCTGCCGTATGCTTGCTCCCGTCCTCGCCGAGCTTGAGGGGGAATATACCGAGGTGAAGTTCTGCAAGGTAAATGTGGATAACGAGCCCGAGCTTGCCAAGGCGTTTAATGTAACCAACATTCCGATGGTCGCTTTCGTAAAAGACAATACCTTCGCAGACCTTTCGGTCGGCTTCGTTCCCAAGGAAAATCTTAAGAAACTGATAGAGGCTAACAAATGAAAATAAGATTTAACGAGGATAAGGAAATAGTTGAGGCGGTAAAAGAAGGACTTAAGCGCACCGGCGGCTATTGTCCCTGCCGCCTTGAACGCACGGAGGAGAATAAATGTATGTGCCGTGAGTTTCGCGAGCAGATAGCCGACGAGGACTACGAGGGCTATTGCCATTGTTACCTTTATTATAAGGAAAAATAAGAACATCCGAAGATAATTTCGGTATCAGCAGATTTTCGGGGAGGCGAATGGTCTCCCCCTTTTTTGTAGGTTTCTTTTGATTTTTGCCGCCTTTAGCCAAAGGCGGTTTTTTTCTGTCAAACCTACCCGATATGTTAACCCCTTCACCTCTTGAAGAATTGCTTTCCGGGTGGTATAATAGCCACGTATTAATGGAAATTAATGGAAAATTGGAGGATACAATGAAAAAATCAATTTTAATTCTTGCCATTTTTATGATGCTTTTTCTTCTGCTCGGGATTCCGGCATCTGCAGACAGCACGGATGGCGGGACAAGCAGCTCTGACAGTAGGACAAGCAGTTCTGTCGAGGTTATCTCGCTGTCTGTGGAGAGCTATCCTGAAAGAACGGTTTACGGCGCATTCGAGCAGCTTGACCGTAAGGGGCTTTCCTTGCGCGCCACTCTTGCCGACGGCAGCAATAGGATCATATCTGCAGAGGAGATCAACGTATCCTACTCGCAGGACGCTTGCTTCAGAGTAGGGGACGACTCGGTGACTCTTTCCTACGGGGGAAAAAGTCTGTCCTTACCCGTGACTGTCAACCGCATAGCCTACGATCTCACAGTCCTTGAGCTTAGCAGCTTTTCTGTTACTTATAACGGCAGCTATCAGAGCTACGGCGAGCTGCTGCCGTCTATAGTCGGCCTTGACGGGATTCCGCTGATAATGACAGCGGCAGGCGGAAGCGTCAACGCGGGTCAGTACGATATCAGCATCGATTTCTTTACCGAGAGTCGTGATTATCTTACTCCCGAGAGCCGTGTAGTAACTATGACGGTAAAGCCGTTTGAGGCAGAGATAGTTTGGGAAGGGCTTTCCTTTATCTACGATGGAAAGAGCAAGGCGCCATCTGCCTATTTCACCAACGTTTCGGGCGATAAGGTGTATCTTCCCGTAAGTGGTGCGGCTACCAACGCAGGTGACGGCTACGTAGCACGTGTTAGCGCGACAGACCCCAACTATCTTTTCTCGGGCGATAGCGTAAAATTCGATATAAAAAAGGCGGATTACGATTTCTCGGGCGTGGTCTGGAGTCTCGATAGCTTTACTTACGACGGAAGGAAAAAGAGTATCTCTGCCTCAGGGCTTCCTGTGGGAGTAAGTATCACGGGCTATTCAGGCGACAGAGCTACCGACGCCGGAAAATATACCGCTACGGCGTCGCTTTCCTGGGATACTAAAAATTATAACTCTCCGCCTCCTCTCACCCACTCGTGGGAGATATTGCCTGCAGATTACGATATGACGGGCGTAAGCTTTAAAAGCGGCAGCTACGTATTTGACGGGCAGATGCACTATCCCGTACTTCAAGGAAGCATGCCCGTGGGCGCTGACGGAATTGGCCTTGAATACCATTTCTCGGCAGGCGCTGCCCACGTTTCAGACGGCAGAGTATCGGTGGTTATATCCTTTAAAACCGCCAGTAAGAATTATAATCTACCCGAGGACCAGTACTCCAGCGTGTGGATCACGCCTCTCGGTATTGAGGTAAGCTGGGGAAAAAGCGAGCTTAGCTATAGCGGCAAGACCCAAGCTCCCGACGCCTTCTCGGATAAATGTGCGATAAGGGTTATCGGCGGCGGAACCAACGTCGGAAGCTACACCGCAAAGGCCGAGACCGATAACACAGATTTTACTATTTTAAACGATACGATTTCCTTCACCATAGTAAAGGCAAGCAACTCCTGGGCCACCAAGCCGAGTGCCACCACCTGCTTTGAGGGAAAGGAAATAGTCCTTACGGGCAAGAGCCGCTTCGGCAGCCCCGTTTATACCTTCTACTCTGACCCAAACGGTAAGGAAGAGATATCCGCACCAACTCTTCCCGGCGTGTATTACGCGGTGCTGACGGTTGAGGGTACTGAAAACTACTACGGTCTTACCTCTGCGGTCATCAGGGTTGAGATCGAGAAAATAGTGCCGGTATCCTTCTTCGCCGAGATAAAAAAAGAGGGGCTTCGCGCCTTCGACAGACTGACTGCTGAGGATATCGTCTGCGGAGTGGTGAATAACGACGGCTCAAGAGTCTCCGTCGACTCATCGCTCGTAACGGTGATATATCAGAACGGCAACTCCCTGAGACGTTCTGACGAGTCTGTATTCTTTAAGTACGAGAGCTTTATGCTGACCGTTTCGGTAGAGGTGGGCTATGCCGACTACGACCTGTCGGGCGTTAGCTGGGAGAATACGAGTCCCACATACGACGGCAATCCGAAGACTCCCGCACTTACGGGGCTTCCCGATGGGGTCAGCGTTATCGAATATATCGGCGCGGGAAAGATAAACGCGGGCAGTTACAAGGTAGGCGCTCTGCTCGATTACGACAGAGAAAACTACAACGAGCCGAAGATAGCTGAGTGCGATTTCCGTATTGAAAAATGCAGAGTAAGTCTGCCTCTTATTACAGCGGTATATAATGGGGAAGGGCAGTATCCTGTGTCGGATTCGCCTCTTTACATCGCCGAGTCGGTGACAGATTATGTGGGGGCGGGCAGATATACCGTTTTGGTAAGGCTGACCGATGCTGATAACTATGTATTTGCCGAGAATTCGTCGAGTACCGCAAACGCGGTATTTGAGATACTTCCCGCAACGGTAAAGGTAAGGGTCGCTGACACCAGGCTGAGGCTCTTTGAAAAGCCTACCGTGGCTGATTATGAGATAATATCCGGCCGGCTTTACAATGGCGACACTCTGTCCGTTTCAGCCTATACCGAGGGCAAAAAAATATATCTGCGCTCCGAAAACCCAAATTACACCCTTGATGTAGAGCCGGGAGACATAATCCGTTTGCCTTACCCGAGACTTGCCGACGGACTGAAGATCCTTCTGTTTGCCCTGATAATCTTTGTGCTGGTTATACTGATTATTAAGGCATATCAGAACAGGGCAAGGCTGGCAAGTGCCGCCGCGGTGATAAAGTGCAGATGGCACCATAGGAATTTCACCGTTGCCGATCCAAGAGAGCCTCGACCCGATAAGCCTACCGATCTGCCAAGCTTTACGACGGAAAGGAGCGATGAGGATATATCGCCCTCCAATGGGGAAAACGATGGAGTGACAGAGGAAAACGCTGCCGACGGCTTCACCGATGAGTGTGACTCTCCGGAACACAATGAGGAGGAGAGGATTTCATACGATATTCCCGAAATTGATGTAGATGCCGAGAGGGCTGATATTCTTATTACCGACTCGCTGGCAAAGAGTCTCATCAAGAGAGAAGGAGATATTATCTACACCTTGGGAAACGGAAGAGGGGCCGTGAATATCGATGTTCTCAGCGATAATTTCCGACACGGCGACCGCGTTGACGTTAATATTCTGAAAAGAATGAAGCTTATCCCCGAGGATACCGCCTATCTTAAGGTCCTAGCGTCGGGAAGCATAGATAAGCCGCTTACGGTTTACGCCAACGAATTCAGTCTCTGTGCTGTAAAGATGATCGCTCTTGCGGGAGGTCAGGCAATAAAGGTATCCACCGTTAAGGAAAGAGCCGATGGCGAAAAAGAATAAAATACTTGCAAAAAGAAGGCAACTGTGATAGAATATAAAACAACGGTTGTTTTCTTCGATCAGACAAAAAATATCGGAGGTTGCAATTTTGCAGCCTCCTTTTTATTAAGAGGTTATATGGTAGAGATCGTTTACAAGACGCAGGATTTTGCCGTCGTATATAAGCCCGCAGGAATTCCCTCGCAGTCGGATCCGTCGGGAGATAAGGACGCGATGACCCTTTGCTCGGGTCTCCTTTGTGAAAATGGTGAAAAAGACACTCTTTTTCTTATTCACCGACTTGACAGAGTGGTTGGCGGTCTTTTAGTTTTTGCAAGAAACAAAAAAACCGCAGCAGCCCTTTCGGCTCTTGTAGCCGGTCAAAAGCTTGAGAAGGAGTATTTTGCCGTAGTATCCGGCAGACCCGAGGGCGGAGTAATGCGCGATTTTCTATATAAGGATGCCACCCTCGGCAAGGCCTTCGTCACCGACAGAAAACGCGCCGGTGTCAAAGAAGCAGAGCTTGAGTATCAGCTTCTCGATACGGCAGAGCACGATGAAAAAATGCTCTCTCTTGTTAGGGTAAGGCTTAAAACGGGAAGATTTCACCAGATAAGAGCTCAGTTCGCCTCGCGAAAAATGCCATTAATCGGGGACAAAAAATACGGCAGTCGTGATATTTTGACAAAAACTCCGTCACTATTTGCCACAAGACTTGCCTTTGATCTTGACGGCGATAGGTTTGATGTCTCAAGATTGCCCGATCTTACGAAATACCCCTGGTCGCTCTTTAACGAGGAAAAATATAAGTAGGAATTATTATGACAGAAAAGCTTTATTACAAGGATGCGTATATAAAAGAATTCGAGGCCGAGATAGTTTCGCTCTCTCCCTGCGAGGGCGGATTTGATATCGTTCTTGACAGAACTGCATTTTTCCCGGAGGAGGGAGGCCAGAGTGCTGATACGGGATTTATCGGCTCTTCAAGGGTACAGCACGCCTATGAGCGTGACGGAGTTGTGCATCATATAACCGACAGCGCGCCTGAGGGTAAAACGGTGAGTTGCGTCCTCGACTTTTCTGCGCGATTTGAAAAAATGCAATGCCACACTGCCGAGCATATCCTCTGCGGTATTATTCACCGACTCTTCGGTCTTGATAACGTCGGATTTCATCTTGGGGATGAGGAGGTTACCTTTGATGTTAACGGTGTTCTTGATAGAGCGCAACTTGACAAAGTAGAGGAGATCGCCAACAATGCAGTTTTCTCAAATTGGCAGATAGAAACACTATTTCCAACAGCTGAGGAGCTTTCATCAATAGAATATCGCGCAAAGCTTGATATAACCGATGGGGTGCGCCTTGTGAAAATAGGTGAGGTCGATACCTGCGCCTGCTGTGCGCCTCACGTTGCATCGACGGGCGAGATAGGTATGATAAAAATTCTCGACTTTATGAAGCATCGCGGCGGTACGCGTATATGGATGGTTGCCGGTAAACGCGCTCTCGCCGACTACCGGGCAAGATATGATAATATTAAGCGTATATCGGGAATGCTTTCCACACCTCAGCTGGAAACTGCCGCCACACTTGAAAATTACATTTCCGAGAGCGAATATATAAAGGCAGGCTTGAAGCAGGCTCGTCTTAAAATTGCAGAGCTTGAGGCAGAGAGAGTAGAGGTAACAGATGACTCTGCTGTGTTTTATCTTGCTGATTTTACGATACCGGAGCTTATCGCCTTCTCAAATATTGCAAATACCAAGGTGGGTGGGATCACCGTCGCACTAAGCGGCATAGAGGGTGATTACAAATACGTTATTTCCTCGCGCTCGATTGATCTTCGTTCTATGTCAAAGGAAATTAATTCCTCGCTCTCGGGCAGAGGCGGCGGCCGTCCCGAGATGCTTCAGGGCTCCTTCGGATGCACTCTTGATGAGATAAAATCATTTTTTGAGGTAAAAAAATAGGGTGTTGCAACCGCAACACCCGAAAAATTAATTAAAATTAAGCACGATGCTTGCCTTTGTAGGCTTTATCTGTCTTACCTTCACGCCTGCGGCGTCAAGCATCTTTCTCGAAGCCGCCATAGGAGGAGTGCCGTGATATTTGTCGGAGAGGTAGATAACCTCCTTGATACCCGACTGTATAATGGCCTTGGCACACTCGTTGCAGGGGAACAGACCAACATAAAGGATCGCTCCGGCAAGCTTTTTTCCGCTTGCGTTAAGAATTGCGTTAAGCTCGGCGTGAACCACGTACTGATACTTGGTCTCGCCCTTCGCCTCGTCTCTGTTCCAAGGGAATTCATCGTCCGAACAGCCTTGAGGGAAGCCGTTATAGCCGGTGGAGAGTATTCTCTTATCGCCGTCGATAATACACGCTCCCACCTGGGTGCTGGGGTCCTTTGATCTCTGGGAAGCCAGCAGGGCAACGCCCATAAAGTATTCATCCCAGGAAATATATTCTTGTCTCTTGTCCATAATAAGTCCTCGTGAAAAATGAATTTTCTTTATTCTATCACAATTTTCAATGTATGTCAATAGCAATTAAATGAAGGAGGAAAAATGAGCGATTTATCGTATAAAAGCTGCCGCCTTTGCGCCAGAAACTGCGGCGTCGACCGACGAAGCAAGGTTGGATTTTGTAAAGCGTCCGACGAAATGTATATCTCACGCGCTGCCCTTCATTTTTGGGAAGAACCGCCAATCTCCGGCAGTCGAGGCTCGGGCACGGTGTTTTTCTCGGGTTGCTCGCTCTCCTGCGTTTTTTGTCAGAATAGGGAGATATCACGGGGCAGAAACGGGAAGTTTGTTTCTGTCAAGCGTCTTTCGGAAATTATGCTCAGCCTTCAGGAAAAGGGCGCACATAACATTAATCTCGTCACCCCGACCCACTATATACCCTCGGTAGCCGAGGCTATAAGACTTGCTAAGTCAAATGGTCTTACTATTCCTATCGTTTATAACACGGGCAGTTACGAAACTCCTGAAGCTTTGAGGCTTCTTTCGGGCCTTGTGGACGTATATCTGCCCGACCTAAAATATTTTAGAGCCAAAACCGCCGAAGAATATTCGAAAGCTGCCGATTACCCCACAGTGGCGAGGGCTGCCATCGCCGAGATGGTAAGGCAGGTGGGAGACCCACACTTTAGCGAAGAGGGCATTATGACAAAGGGCGTTATAGTGCGTATCCTTCTTCTACCCAGCCGCGTGGCCGAGGCACAGCTGTCGCTGAAATACCTTCTCGACACCTACGGCGACAGCATATACGTAAGCCTTATGAACCAATACACTCCGATGCAGGGAATGAGGCCACCTCTTAATCGTCCTGTAACTCGCGACGAATATCGCCGCCTAACCGAATACGCCGAAAAGATTGGCTTAAAAAACGGCTTTACTCAGGAATTCGGTACTGCAAAGGAAAGCTTTATCCCACCCTTCGACGGCGAGGGATTATAACGAAAAAGATAGGACTGACAAGGCAAAACGCTTCGTCAGTCCTTTTAATATTAAGCTTTCTTTTTATTAGCTTTATCCCTCATACGGTAATCCCTCGAGCGTTTTTTCTTAATATAAACGCCGTATATCGCATAAGAGAGAACGCCGACGACTATGGTAATGCTTGTGATATGCACCCATAGCTCGGTGGAGTTTTCGGTCTTAAGACCCTCCCAAAGGGAGTTAACCAAAGACTGAATATCGTCAGTGAACATTTTGTAGTAGGCGACGCCGTACTTTTCCATATACTCGGCGTTGATAACATCGGGCTCTGTGCCGTAGAGAATATCGTAAGCATCCTCGCCGAGATAGTCAGCAAGCTCGGCCTTATAATTTTCGCTGTTCTTAACTAAATTGTTAGGGCAGGCGTATCCAACGTAAAGAGCGTTTGCAACACCCGCATCCTCAGAGAGCATAAAGTTAATATATTCCTTGGCAACCTCGGCCTCTCTAGCATTTACTGGAATACAGAAGGCGTCCACAAAGAAGTTGGTGCCCTCGGTGGGATAGTAGAAGGAAAGAGCCTCTTCTTGAGCCGCCATGGTAAGATAGTCGCCGGCATAGTAAGGAGCAATAGCCGCAGACGCGGTAGTCATTTTGTTAAATATCTCGTCGTTTACGTAGCCCTGAACCAACGGCTTCTGCTGAGAAAGCACGTTAAATGCCTCCTGCCATACCGCGGAATCGGTGGAGTTAATGTCAAGTCCCTTGTAGTACATTGCGGTACCGAAGGCATCGCGGGGGTTGTTGAACTGAAGGATCTTGCCCTTGTACTTTTCATTCCAGAGAAGACCCCAGCTCTCGTCCTCCACATCCTCGGGATCAACGAGATTGGTGTTGTAGATAATGCCCAGCATACCGTAAGTATAGGGAACTGTATACCTTTCCTCCGGATCGTATTCCATACCCTTGAACTTTCCGTCAATGTGTTGATAGTTCTCAATATCCGCCGCAACGTCAAAGGAAAGTAGCATGCCCTCGCTGATCATCTTTTGGATCATATAGTCCGAGGGAACGACGACGTCGTAGATGCCGGCACCGCTTTTCAGCTTTGTATACATCTCCTCGTTGTTTGCGTAGGTGGTGTAGTTTACTTCAATATAGTAGCCGTATTCCTCTGCAAGATAGGTGTTGAAATACTCTTCAAAATCCTTGTTTGTGTCGGGCGCGCCCTCAAATCCGTCGGAAATATACTCGCCCCAGTTGTATACGTTAAGTACATGGGTCTCGCCGGAAAAGCCGCTTTCCTCATTTTTACCTTCTTCACAGGAAACGAGCGAAAGGATCAAAACTGCCGCGAAAAATATACCGAATATTACATTTTTCACATTTTTCATCGCTTTTTACCTCCCGGCTTGGCATTTATCCTCTTACTTGATTTTACGTTGGATATTACCAGCATCACGAAGATGGTGATAACGATCAGGGTGGAGAGAGCGTACATATCAGGCGTAACCTTCTTCTTTGTCATCGAGTAGATGAGGAGGGGCAGCGTCTGGAAGTTGGACGAGCCGACAAAGTAGGAGATAACGAAGTCGTCAAGCGACATTGTAAAGGCCATTATCATACCCGAGATAACTCCGGGCATAATATTCGGCAGCTTTACTTTAAAGAAAGCCTGGAAAGGTGTGCAGCCGAGGTCAAGCGCCGCCTCAGAGAGCGAGTCTCCAAGCTCATTTATTCTCGGCAGAACCGAGAGGATAACGTAGGGCAGACCGAAGGTAACGTGGGAGATGAGCATAGCGGCAAAGCCGATATCCTCGTAGTCGAGCGACAGTATTCCTGCAACAGCAACGAAGAAGAGCATCATAGACATACCCGTAACAATATCAGGGTTCATCATAGGAATGTTCGTAACCGAGGTAACGGCCGCCTTGGAAAGCTTGCTTCTCATCTTATAGATGCCCTCTGCCGCCGCAGTACCGATCACGGTAGCGATAAGCGAGGAAAGAGTAGCGAGTATCAGCGAGTTGCGAAGTGCCTCGAAAGCATCGGGAGAATTGAACAGCTCGATATACCAACGAAGGCTGAAGCCTTCAAAGCTTGCCGTACTGTTCGCCGAGTTGAAGGAGAACAGAATAAGGGTAAGTATCGGTATATAAAGTATTCCGAATACAAGGAAGAGGTATGCGTGAGAAAGATGCTTTTTCATACGATAATACCTCCTTCCTCTGAGTCGGAGAACTTATTCATAACGCCAAGTGAAATGAGAATAAGTATCATCATAACCAGCGATATGGCAGCGCCGACGTTAAGCGCGCCGGTGACGAACTGTCTCTCAATTGTGTCACCGATAAGCTCGAAGGTTCCTCCGCCCAGCTTTTGGGAAATGTAGAAGGTACTGATGGAAGGAACGAGAACCATAGTAACGCCGGAGATAACACCGGACATGGAAAGAGGGAAGATGACCTTGGTGATGACCTGAACGGTGCTGCATCCAAGATCGCTTGCCGCCTCCCACATATGCTTGTCTATTTTAGAGATGCAGGTATATATGGGAAGAACCATGTAGGGAAGGAAATCGTAAACCATACCGAAGATAACCGCGCCCTTTGTGCCGACGATGTGCATAGTGGTGCCGAGAATGGAGTTTATAATACCTCCGTCGTCAAGGAGCGCCATTATTGAATAGGTACGGATAAGAAGGTTCGTCCACATCGGGAGCATAAGAAGCATAACGTAGATCTTCTGATGCTCGGGCTTCGCCTTTGCCATAATGTAGGCTAAGGGATAACCGATAAGCAGACAAACGAAGGTAGCAATTACGGATAACTCAAGCGAAAGCACGAATATGGGAACGTACTCGCCGAGAGAGAGAATGTTTTCAAAGCTGAATGCTCCCGTATCATCCGTAAAAGCATAGTAGATAACTATGATAAGCGGCAGGATAATGAACAGTATAGCCCAAAAAATATGGGGCGCTGCCGCTATTGAATGCATTACGGAACGCTTCTTCTTCATCGTCAGAACTCCTCTGCGGTATCAGCATCTGAAAGCGAGTCAAGCTCGTCCGAGAAGGAAGAATAGTCGCCGAATTTGCCGGAATATTTGGATTTTTTCATAACGTGGATAGCCTCCGGCTCAATAAACAGACCGATAGTCGCCTCGGGAGCAACGTAATCGGTGGACTGTATCATCCACTTGAAGCCCTTGATATCAACGATTATCTCGTAATGCACACCCTTAAAGGTAACGCCTGTGACCTTACCGGTAAGCATACCGTTTTCGGGAGCAACAACGTCCACGTCCTCGGGTCTTACAACAACGTCGACCGGTTCGTTTTTTTCATATCCGCCGTCAACGCAGTCGAAGGTGTGAGAAGAAAATCTTACACGTTTGTCCTCAAGCATCACTCCGTCGATAATGTTACTCTCACCGATAAAGTCGGCAACGAAGGCGTTCTTCGGCTCGTTATAAATATCGGTGGGAGATCCTATCTGCTGGATCTCGCCGTCGGCGATAACCACCACGGTGTCGGACATGGAAAGAGCCTCTTCCTGGTCGTGTGTTACGTATACGAAGGTAATGCCGATGGCCTGCTGTATAGTCTTAAGCTCGTTCTGCATATCCTTACGAAGCTTCAGGTCGAGAGCGCCGAGAGGCTCGTCAAGCAGAAGAACCTTGGGGTGGGAGATAAGAGCTCTCGCAATAGCAACTCTCTGCTGCTGACCGCCCGAAAGGGTGCTGACGCTTTTGTTCTCAAAGCCTGAGAGGGCAACCATCTTGAGCATTTCGCTGACACGCTTCTTTATTTCATCCTCAGGCTTCTTTTTAAGCCTGAGAGGGAAGGCGATATTTTCATATACATTAAGATGAGGGAATAAGGCATATTTTTGGAATACGGTGTTGATATGCCTTTTGTAGGCGGGAACGTCGCTGATCTCGACTCCGTCAAAGTAAAGAGAGCCTTCGTCAGCCGTTTCAAAGCCGCCGATAATTCGCAGCGTGGTAGTCTTACCACAGCCCGACGGACCCAGCAGGGTGATAAATTCACCGTCTCGTATGTAAAGGTTCATACCATCTATGACCTTTTCGCCGTCGTAAGATTTTGAAATTCCTTTCAACTCAATGAGCTTTGCCATTTTCTTAAAATCTCAAATCCTTTCCTAAAACACATATCAGTGTCTATATTTGTCAAACCTCCTCAAAAAAGGTCTATAGCTTGACAGCGTTAATTATAGCAAAAACATTTTTCTTTTGCAATAGTTTTTTGATATTTTCTTTTCAAAAATTTTCGTGATTATCCGTGATTAGCCGTATTTTAGCATATTTTAACGTGAAAATATTTCAAAAAACTCCCGAAAGCTCTCAAAAACTCTCAAAATCTCTTGAAATCTCAAAAATCATCTTGAAATATTCTTGTCAAAACGCTTTATCATTGAAACGAAAAAGACCGCAAACAGCCAGTAACCTCCGCTGTATCTGTCAATAAGATAGAGCGAAAGTATACATAGGATAAAGATAAGCGCGGTCGAAAGGGCATCAAGTCCGCGTAAATAAGCGTGGTTTCTTTCTCGCTCCTCAATCAGTGTGCGTATGACTCCATAGCCGTCGTACCCTTCTATGGGCATAAGGTTTGACAGGGCGGTAGCAAGATTAATTATGCTGAAACCGAGCAGATATTCGTTGCCTTCTTTACGAATAAGAATGCATATCAAAAAGGTGAAAAGATTGGCAAGAGGACCTGAAAGATAGGTCATTCGCTCCTCACGGTAGGAGAGGCTTCCGAATGATCTTATTCGAAGGCCGTTTTCTACTGCTCGCAGTCTATGCCTACCCTTAGTGAAAAGCAAAAGATAGCAAAGATGGCCGCATTCGTGTATCGAGGCGGATATCAGTGTCATTGCTCCGATCCAAGGCTCTTCAAAGGAAAAAATTAACAATATCCAAAAAAATGCAGGCAAAAATTTGTTAAAAAGACTGAAAGTCCTTTCTAATACTGACTTTTTCTTGTAAAATTGCATAAAAAAAGAGCCTCCTCAATGTGCAAAAATCATAAAAATTAAATTATAGATGATTTTTTCTTGAAATTCTTAAAACTTTATGTTACAATTGTATTACCATTATTATGGGGAAATTCTCAAAAGAGGAGAGAATCATGAAGAATTTTGTAAAGATACTGTTAGCACTGATGCTGACGGTTGCGTGTGTATTTGCATCCGTCTCTTGCCAGTCACTTATTATCGGTAGCAAAGGCAATAC
>SVTZ01000010.1 GCA_015063525.1 Oscillospiraceae bacterium | reverse complement strand
TACTGGGTAAGGACACCTACGGTGTCAATACCGGAGTTTATGCAGTTAGAGAGAGGGAAGTCGATGATCTTATACTTTCCTCCAAAGGATACTGCGGGCTTAGCGATTTGTTTGGTAAGGTCGTATAGGCGTGAGCCCTGGCCGCCGGCAAGAAGCATTGCTATACATTCTTTTTTACAGTACATCGTGTTCTCTCCTATATTTTTATTTTTTTATGTGAATTTATTTTTTTTAGGATTACGCCCGAGAAGGGAGGTAAAACAACCTCTGCAGTGTAACTATTGTTACTTCCGGTGATTTTTATACTTCTCTGCTCCTCGGAAAGGTTTCCTGTATCGAATACCGACTCGAGCCTTGCACCCTTTTCCGTCGGGATAACAACGCTTTGCGTTTCTCCCGAGAAGTTAAGCACCACAGTAAGATACTTTCCTTTATTATTAAATCTCCTGAATGCAACGAGATTCTTATCAGCCTCGTCGGCAAGAATCCAGCCAAATCCCTCGGGGTCAAAGTCTATATGCCAAAGCTCGCTGTGAGCAAGATAGAAGGCATTGAGCGATGCAACATAGTCCCTGAAGTGTCTGTGCATCGGATAATCCAGCATAAACCATTCAAGCGAGTTGTCGAAGTCCCACTCTCTGAACTGAGCATATTCCGTACCCATAAAGAGCATCTTCTTTCCGGGATAGGTCATCATAAGCATCAGGGAGGTCCTTGCCTGACGGAACTTGTCCTCGTAAGAGCCAAACATCTTATTAACAAAGGAAAGCTTGCCGTGAACGACCTCGTCGTGAGAGATTGGCATGCAGTACTTCTCGGAGAAGGCGTACATAAGCGGGAAGTTAAGCGCCTTATGATGATACTTTCTGTATATCGGGTCGGTCTGAACGTAATCGTAAAAATCGTTTGCCCAGCCCATATTCCACTTCATATTGAAGCCGAGACCGCCCTCGTTTACGGGATGGGTAATTCCACCGAATGAGGTGGACTCCTCCGCAATCATAAGCGCATCGGGGAATTCACCGAAGATGGCAGAGTTAAGCTTCTTTAGAAAGGCAGTTGCTTCAAGATTTTCATTAGTACCCACGTAGTTGGGGTGCCACTCGCCGGGCTCTCTGTCGTAATCGAGGTAGATCATTGAGGCTACGGCGTCAACACGCAAACCGTCGATGTGAAACTCCCTGAAGAAATACAGGGCGTTCGATATAAGGAAAGATTGTATCTCTTCCCTTCCGAGATCAAAGAATCTTGTTCCCCAAGAGCGTGACTCCATTCTGTCATTGCCTTGATATTCGTAAAGGCGTGAGCCGTCGAACTCATAAAGTCCCCACTCGTCCTTCGGGAAATGTGCGGGAACCCAGTCCATAATTACACCGATGCCCGCCTTATGAAGACTGTTGATAAGATGTCTAAGATCGTTCGGAGTACCAAAACGTGAGGTAGGTGCATAAAATGCGCATACCTGATAGCCCCAGGATCCGTCGAAGGGATGCTCCTGCAAAGGCAGGAACTCAACGTGAGTATATCCCATTTTTTTAAGGTAAGAAGGAAGTATATCGGCAAGCTCTCTGTAGGAGTAGTACCTGTTATCCTCCTCGTGACGCATAAAACTGCCCATATGCATCTCGTAGATATTCATAGGGGCGCTGATATAATGGCCGCCATCGTTTGAAATCGTTTTCTTTCGGTGATTAAGCCAACGCTTGTCCTCCCATTTAAAAGAGGTGTCCGTAAAGATCAGAGATGCACCGTCGTCGCTGCCTCTGGAAAATCTTGCGTAAGGGTCCCCCTTGTCGTGACTTCCCATTTCTGACTCGATTCGGAATTTGTAAGGCATCAGCTCAAGAGATTGTTCGGAAGTATATTTCAACTCCCAGATACCTTTTTCGGTTATACGCGAAAAAGGAACGGCTTTATGCCACCCAGAAAAATCCGAGACGAGTCCAACCGACTTTGCGTTTGGGGCCCAGGTTCTAAAGGTGTACTCATATTTGCCGTCCTTCATTATAAGCGAGCAACCGAGGTATTCGTATGCATGATAGTTAGTCCCTTGATGGAAGAGATAGTTCCCAAGATCCGAATTTGACACATCAATTCCTCCTTTTTTTTAATATTTTATCACTTATTGCCCGTTTTGTCAAGTACGTTATATATATTTAAACGCTTTAACGGGTTAAAATCTTTTGAAATTTCACACAAATCTTGCGAAATATAAAGGAAAGAGGATAAAGAAATACTCTGATGATTACTACCACATATCGATAAAGTATATCTGTCAGTACAATAAGAGCTCTTTGCAAAAAGTCGAAAAAAGCAACTTTCGATAGATAAAACGAGACAAAAGACAGAAATATCATATAAACCCTTATAGTTCCGTCAAGACATAGATAAGATAGTAAAACAAATCCGACGGTAAATAAAATTATACCGAAAATTTTTCCCGTAAGACTTGTTTTAACTGCAGAAGAAGGTGTTTTCGACAATGTAACGGTTGAAATTTTTTCATATTTAATAATGTCGCGGGGGAATGTTCTGATTTTTTTAAAAAAGCTAAAAAGCACTGTCATAAGAGAACATATAACAGAAAAAAGCACTCCGAATATCACCGCGCAAAGCAAAGAAAAGGCTATCTCCTGACTTGTAAAGACGATCATCCGAACAGCTTACCAAAGGGAGATTTCAGCTGCTTTTTCTCGCTGTAAAACACTCCCGTGATCTTTCCTGTTATATTTATTTCTCCTCCCTGCTTCGTCAAGCTTTCAATTTTAAGGCCCTCCCCTTCGATTATTACTCTGCCGCCGTTGATTGCAAGAGTAACATAGCTCTCATCAAAGCCGACAACGTTGCAAACACCGTTAAGAGTAAGGCTGTTCTGCTCCTTCACGCTCAAGTTCGTATGCTTGATTTCATCTTTCTGCATAATAGTAACCTCCGCTGGGCGGCAAAAAAGCACCGCATATTCTCTAGTAGAAAATATGCAGTGCTTTCTTTTTTTATGCTTCGGTCTCCGAGATGATCTCATACATCCCCGCGGACTCGGTTTTTTTTGTTGTTTCCTTGATCTCAAGGACCTTTACTGTTACAGACTTGGTGCCAAAGGCTACAGTGATAATGTCGCCGAGTTTAACATCGTAAGACGCTTTTGCACTCTTACCGTTAACTGAAATTCGCTGTGAATCACATGCCTCGTTAGCAACAGTACGTCTTTTTATAAGCCTTGAAACCTTAAGAAATTTGTCAAGACGCATTTAATTAGCTGTTAACCTGATCCTTGAGAACCTTAGATGCGGTGAATGAGGGCTTCTTGCAAGCTTCAATTTTGATAACCTCACCGGTCTTGGGATTGCGGCCTTCTCTCTCAGCTACGTTCTTAACCTCAAAGGTACCGAAGCCGATGATCTGAACCTTTTCACCGTTCTGGAGAGCGTTAACAACTGCGTTAATAGCAGCGTTGATAGCAGCCTCAGACTCTTTCTTAGTGAGATTTGTCTCTGATGCAACAACATTTACGAGATCTGTCTTATTCATGGTTTTGTACATCCTTTCTAAATTTAAACAAATTTGTAATTATATTATATCAATATATTAAAAGTAAAGTCAATAGGTAAAAATATATTTTTAACAATTTATTTTTAATTATCGTCTTATTCTACAATTTTATTAGGTAAAATTTGTATATTTTGACAATTCAATCACTTTTTTTCTTCCAAATAATCCTAAAATTACAGAAATTACAACATATATAACAGCTGCAATAATTATTGCCAGAAAGAGACCTGCAGTGTTTCCAAAGCTCAAGGAGAGCCTGAAATAACATAGTCTTGCTACCAAGACTGAAATACACGCGGTAACATATGGGAGTACACATGAGGAAAAGAGTTTTAGTCTTCCATCGCATTTTATTCCGTGAATGATCAGTGAAACAAGAAGTGCAACAGCGTAAGATACAACCGTTCCGATAGGTGCACCGGATATACCGACATCTTCATTAGTAATTAGTAAATAGCTCACAAAAAGCTTTGCAATACTGCCGATGAGCATAGAAATCACAGGAACCCTTACCCACCCCGAGGCCTCAAGAACGGTGTTTACTATCATAAGTAAAGATGCAAAAACAATTGCGGGAGCAAGCAGGCACAGAAGCGGTGCACCAACATTTATTGACGAATTTCCAAACAAAAGAGTCAGTATTTCGCTTGCAAAAACCGTCATTCCTATAACGATGGGAGCAGAAACGAAAGCAGTTAGTTCGATTGCACTTTTCTCGGCAGAAGCGGACATCTCGCGGTCGCCGATAACCTTTGCTTTTGTAAATGTCGGCAAGAACACGATTGAGATAGGCGTAATGACCGATATTGCAAGATTGAACATCGGCACGGCAAGAGTTGTATAATTTCCGTATAGAGCCGCCGCCTCGCTCTCGGTGTAGCCGATGGACTCGAGACTTCGCATTATAAGGGTGAGGTCGATAATACCGGTTATGCTCATTATCGCGGCACTTAAAGTTATCGGGACAGATATTGCAAAAATGCGCTTGATCACCCCTTTTGCTTGATTTACCTTATTCTGCCGTAACTTTTCTCTTGATAATTTAATTTTTGAACAAATTGAAAGATATATAAAACCTAGCAATGAACCAAATGTCACGCCAAGCATTGTCAGCGCGGAGCATACTGGAAGTGACAGCTCTAATTTTGATGCGGATACCGCAAGAACGAGACCTAGCACCAGCTTTCCTACGCCCTCAATAATCTGGGATATTGCGATGTCAGCAAGGCACATATTTGCGCTGAGATATCCGCGGATAACCCCGGCAAGCGAAATAAACACAATCGACGGTGCTATGGCTAGCATCGTTGCAGCCGCATTGCTGTTACCGATAATCCTTGACAAAGGGTTTGCTAATATCACAAAAAGAGCCGTCACGCTAATACCGAGAGCTAAAAATAGACGCATTGCAACCCTGTAAATATTCGCCTCGTCTATGGCTTTTCCCTTTGCTTTTGCCTCCGAGATAAGGATCATCAGAGCTTTAGGTACGCCCGCGGTACAAAGAAGGTAGAAAAATGCATAAACGGTATAGGCAGAATTAAAATACCCCATTCCCTCGTCTCCGAGAATAGATGCAAGCGGCACTTTATATATAAGACCGAGAAGCTTTACAATAATTGTCGATAGGGTTAGTGAGAATGCACCGCTTATTATTCCTCCGCCCTTTGCATTTTTATTCTTATCTGCGGAAATTACTTTGTCCATTTTACCTCCAAAAAAAGAAAGATTCACTAAATTATATTAGCGAATCTCTCTATTTATAATAATATTGAAGAAAAATGCTGAAATTAATACTCTACGCCGAAAAAGTCGAAGATCATTTTTTTGTTCTTCTCTCTGATGCAAACGCCATTTTCCTCGGCCTCCTCTGCCTCGCGAAGATATTCGTAAGGATACTTCGGACGGAAGAGACGGAGCATCTTCGCCTCGGAGTTATATCCGCCGTCGTACTTAACGAGCTTTGTTACCGCACCTGCGCCAACGGCAAAGATGGTCTGAAATTCCTCCATCATATACACGTTGTAAAGTCCCTCGTGACCGTCGAGTGAAAAGCCTACGTTCTCAAGATTTCCAACGGTATTCTTCTGCCTGTACATATAATATGGCTTATAGCCCGCGAATTTAGTTTTAAGCTGAGAATAGGAAACGCTCTTTGCCGCATCACCGCCTGTAAGCGAATACACGCTTGAGTTGTTGCGAAGCGCATCCGAGGCCTTCTTTACACAGAAGGTGTGAACGGTGATATTCGTAGGACCGAGGTCGATAATTCTATCGACTGTCTCGGAAAAGTTTTTGAAATCGTCACCGGGAAGGCCTGCGATAAGATCAACGTTTATATCCCTAAAGCCTACCTCCTTTGCAAGAGCAAAGGCGCGGAAGAAATCGTCAACGCTGTGATGACGGCCGATTTCTCTAAGAATATCATCGTTTAATGTCTGCGGATTAACGCTTACACGTGTAACGCCGTGAGCCTTTGCAACCACAAGCTTTTCTCTTGTAATTGTATCCGGACGGCCGGCCTCAAGAGTAAATTCAAGAAGCTCTGACGTATCGATATGCTCGTCCACCTTCGAAAGAAGCCTTTCAAGCTGTGAGGCGCTGAGCGTTGTGGGTGTTCCGCCGCCGATATAGATCGTAGAAAGCTTAAGGCCCAGCTTCTTAATCGTGTCGAAGGTATCCTCAAGATCAAGAAGCATCGCTTCGAGATAGTCGTCGATCATAGAAAGCAGTCTTTTCGTCGTATATGAAACAAAGCTGCAATATGCACATCTCGAGGGACAGAAAGGAATGGATATGTAAAGCGAGCAGGTGTCCATCGGAGTTTTCTTCATCATCTTCATCTCGGCTGAAGCGACCGAAACCGCAAGCGCCGCCTTCTGAGGATTTAAGAAATACTCATCGCGGAGTATTCTCTTGGTTTTAAGAACACCCTTGCCCGATCTCATAATAGTGTTTGCAACCTTTGCAGGTCGAACACCGGTAAGAATTCCCCAAGGCGGAGTGTGGCCGAGAAGCTCCTTGCCGGCGGCAAAAATCGCTCTGCCGACTGCAATAGCCTCGTGGGTAGCAAAGGTGATCTCCTCGTCGGCACATACACTGCCCGTAGCCTCGCAAAGCTTATCGTTAAGCTTTATAGACGCGTAAGCTGTAACGCCGCCCTCGCCGTCGCGGTAAACGTCAACAGAGACCTCGGGAACGTCCTCTCCGGCCTGCTCGTTCTCACCGAAGGTTGAGCCGGGAAAGAACACCATACATAGGGTCTGAACGTAATATTTATTTATGTCACCGTTAATTTTTAAGATCATAAATCCGGTTTTCCTTAAATTTATTTTCTTTTAAATCAATACACCGAGCAAGTCCTTCGGTAGAAGGCTTACTTTCTGAGAACCGAGGACTCCATAACAATGGTAACCGGTCCGTCTGTGGACATCTCGGTACGCATATCCGAGCCAAAAATTCCGCTTTCGCACTCTCCGATGCGGTCGGAAAGCTCCTTTTTAAAAAGCTCGTAAAGCTCGTTTGCCCTTTCAGGAGGCGCAGAGTTAAGATAGTCCGGGCGGTTGCCGTGAGAATAGTTTGCCGAAAGAGTGAAGTTTGAAACCACCAACGCCCTGCCCGACACGTCCTTAATCGACAAATTCATCTTTCCGTTTTCGTCCGAAAAAATGCGGAGCTTGGATATCTTTTCCGCAAGAAGGCAAGCATCGGTCTCGTCGTCACCGACCCTCACGCCGAGAAGAAGGTAAAGCCCCTTCCCGATGCTGCCCGAAAGCTCACCGTCGGCATAGACGGTTGCAGAATTAACCCTTTGAATTACACAAGTCATAAAAACCTCTGAAAAAGCCTTAGTTCATAAATCCGCGTCTTACGGAAATAACCTTTGGAACCGAGCGCAGGCGCGAAACAATTGAATCGTAATGAGAAACGTTGCGGCAGCCTACAACAAGATTAATAACCATATCGCCTTCCTTATTTGGCTGAGTATTTATCTGAGAAATAGAAACCTTCATATCCGCAAGGGCCATTGAAATGCCCGCAAGAACACCGATTCCGTCCTCTGCGCCGATCTGAATAAGCGCCTCGTAGGTAGAGCTCTTGCTCTCCTCCACCTGCTCCCATTCGGCACGCACCCAACGAGCGAGGTTATCCTCGTTGCCCCTGGATGCTATAACGTTAGGACAATCTGCCTTGTGTATCGATACACCGAAGCCGCGGGTTACGAACCCGACGATCTTATCTCCGGGAAGAGGATTACAGCACTTGGCGAATTTGACCTGGTAGCCGCTTTCGCCGTCTATAATAACTCCGCCGGAGCTACGCATACGCTTGTTAACCTTAGCAAGCTTTACCTGTGCAAGCTCCTCCTCGGCGGTCAAAGGCAGATCCTCGCTCGCACGAAGCTTCTCTACCTCCTCCTTGATCTTTGGAATAAATCTCGACAAGGAAATTCCGCCGAAGCCTATCGTATTATAGAAGTCGTCGACAGTTTGAATGCCGACTCTTTTTGCAATCGTAATAACGATATCGTTGATCTCGGAATCGGTGAGCTGTCTGCCGATACGCTTGATCTCGCGCTCTACCTCTGCCTTTCCGACCTGGATATTCTCTGTCCTCTTCTCCCTCTTGAACCATTGACGGATCTTGCTTCTCGCCTGACCCGTCTTAACGATCTTCAGCCAATCACGGCTGGGGCCCTTCGAAGAATTCGACGTAATTATCTCGATAATATCTCCGTTACCGGGTATTTTGTCAATAGGAACTATAACGCCGTTTATCTTCGCGCCGGTCATCTTATTGCCAACGGCCGAGTGAATGGCGTAAGCAAAGTCGATTACAGTCGAGCCAAGAGGAAGCGAGATAACATCACCCTTGGGAGTGAATACGAAGGTCTCGTCGTGGAAGATATCGGTCTTGAAGGAATGAATGAATTCGTCCGGGTCGCGGGTGTTTTCATCCGACTCGAGAAGCTGAGCGATCCATCGAAGCTTTTCGTCAATATCACCGCGCGATTTCTCGCCGCTTTTGTATTTCCAGTGGGCCGCGATACCGAACTGAGCCTCCTCGTGCATCTGTCTCGTACGGATCTGCACCTCGAAGGGAATACCGCTTTGACCGATTACGGTAGTATGAAGCGAACGGTAAAGGTTGGGCTTTGGTGTAGAAATATAGTCCTTGAATCGTCCCGGAATGGACTTAAACATCTCGTGAACTAGGCCGAGCGCGGTGTAGCACTCAAGCTCGGTGTCAACGATAACTCTGACAGCGTAAAAGTCGTAGATCTCATCAAAAGCCTTGTTCTGCGAGTACATTTTGCGGTAAAGGCTGTAAACCGATTTTACACGTCCCTCAAGAGTGAATGAAATGCCGTTCTCGGTAAGCTTTTCTGAGAGGAGAGACTTTGCAACGTCGATAAAATCTCCGCTTCTGCCAAACTTCTTCTCTACCTCCTCGTAAACCTCTTGATAACCAACGTTATCAAGATAGAAAAGGCTTATATTCTCAAGCTCCTGCTTGATACGCTGAATACCGAGACGGTGTGCAAGAGGAGCGTAAATATACATCGTCTCAAGGGCGATGGCGCGCTGACGGTCCTCCTTCTTCGCGGAAAGAGTACGCATATTATGAAGTCTGTCGCAAAGCTTAATAAATATAACTCGGATATCCTTGTTCATAGCGAGAAGCATCTTACGGATATTCTCGATATGAGCCTCCTCTTTGTCGGCGACCTGAACCTGAATGATCTTGGTCAATCCGTCAACGAGAAGCGCAACGTCCTTGCCGAACATTTTTGCAAGAGTTTCAAGATTAGTTTTATCGGAGCAATCCTCAACCGTATCGTGAAGGAGGGCGGCGCAAATGGAGTCGGTATCAAGACCAAGCTCCGCAACGATCCTTGCGACCGCGACAGGATGGCTTATATATGGCTCGCCCGAAAGGCGCATCTGACCCTCGTGAAGCTTGTCTGCGTAATAAAAAGCCTCGGTTATCTTCGGAAGATCATAATTTCTCTCACTCTTCTCAAGATAATCAAGAAGAGATATCATTTGTTCGTACATAAAAATTACCTTTAACTGCCGGTCCTTGTCATCTGTGAGCGCAGGCGGCGCAGAAGCGTTGACTTGTCAAGCTTCGTTTTAGTAGTGGAATAATGGATTTTAAATTTATAGGTTTCATCGGCAACATCGTCGATGGTGATTAGATTAAGTTCCTTAAAGACCATAATAATGATCTTAAGCTTAACGTAACCGATGTGTGGGCTATCATCGCAGCTCTTTAGCTTTGATATAATATCTCTGTGCTTCAGGGTATCAACGCCTAAGCGAAGAGAATTCTGAACCAATCTGTAAACCGCGGCAAAATCATTTCTATCGGGAAGAATATCCTCCTCGGCAGTGAAGTTTGCACCGTTCTTGATCTCCTCAAAGCGTTCCTTTTCGTTTTCCTGCTGATTTTTCTGGATCTGAGAAGGCTTGATATCGCGGACGATAAGCTGGGCGCTTTCCCTGCCGCCCCATTCATTTACATCAAGATTAAAGAGAACGTCTACCTTATCGCCGACATAAATGCCGAGCGACGCGGGAGAGTTTGAGAAATACATAGCAGAGATATTGTGTCTGCCGTTGCCGAGAGAAAGCCTTGTGTGCTTGCCCTCGCTGATGCCGTTAATATCGTTTACGGTAACGCCTCTTAACACGAAGCCCGGGATCGGATTAGAAACGCCGAAGGGCTCGAGGAGCTGAATGCTCTTGGCAAGAGCTAGATTAACGTCGGAAAAATCAAGCTCGCAGTCGGCTTCAACGGTGGGAATCATATCCTTTTCGTCAAGAATCCACCTAGCGTATTCGTTAATAAGACATCTAAAATTGTCAAGCTCTCCCCTTGTAACCGAAAGTCCTGCGGCAAGCTCGTGGCCGCCAAATTTAACCAGATGGTCGGAGCAATGGCATAGAGCGTCAACAAGGTTCATTCCCTTAATACTTCTGCCCGAGCCCTTTCCAACGTCGTCGGGAGAAGGTGTATCGCCCTCGTTGCCCTCGAAAGAGACGAGAATGGCCGGACGAGTGTACTTTTCGGTAATTCTCGAGGCAACTATTCCGATTACCCCGTGATGCCAATCATCGGCGTCAAGGACGATTACGGGATTTTTTTCAATATCATACTGGCCTATCTTCTTATAGGCCTCCTGCATAATCTTGTTTTCCTCTGACTGTCTTTCCTTATTAGTATGGCAGAGCTCCTCTGCGATCTCCTTCGCCCTTGCTTTATCCTCTGAGAGAAACAGCTCGACAGCAAGCGAGGCGGTCTTTATTCTTCCGGCCGCATTGATACGCGGAGCGATGGTATAACCTATGTAACCCGACGTAATTTTAGTCTTCTTCTTTTTCTGTACCGAGCGCTGTACGTCATTCTTTGCAGACGCAGCCTCAATAAGCGCAGAAAGACCTATTCTATCGGTATTTTCGATCATTGCAAGACCATATCTTACGATAATACGGTTCTCATCCTTGATTGGCATAACGTCGGCAATTGTGCCTATAGCCACGAGATCGGCATACTGCGAAAAGATGCTGAGTGCGGCATCACGGCGGGACTTTCCGCAAATTCGTTCCTCATAAGCGCAGATAAGCTTAAATACCACGCCGACGCCCGCAAGCTCCTTGAAGGGATATTTACAGTCGGGACGGTGTGGATTTATCACGGCGAGAGCAATCGGTAGGTCGGATCGGCACTCGTGATGGTCGGTTACGATAAAGTCGATTCCGATGCTCTTGGCATATTCTACCTCCTCAACGGCGGTGGTGCCGGTATCTACCGTAATTATGAGCTTGCTTCCGCTTTCCTTGATGGCGTCGATAGCGGGTGCGGATACTCCGTAGCCCTCGCCTGCTCTGTTGGGAATATAATAATCCACGTCAGCGCCGAGAGATTTAAGATAAAGATAGAGCGTGCAGACGGAGGTGACACCGTCAACGTCATAATCACCGTATACGGTGATCTTGTCTCCTCTCTCAATTGCGGCTTTTATGCCTTCTATGCCCTTGTCAATATCCTTCATCATAAAGGGATCAAGCAGCATTTCGCTTTCCATATAAACGAAAGCCTTCGCGGATCTTTCATCCGTATATCCGCGGTTGTAAAGAAGCTTGGCGACAATCGGGTTAATACCCAAAGCACGGGCTATATCCGAAACTCGTGCGAGATACTCCGGACTGTCGGTTGATTTAATTAACCAGTTCTTCTCCTTTTTTTCAGTGATTTTTTGCATTATTTTAAAACCAAGTGGGGATTTCTCCCGCCTTTCATTTTATTATGCACAATTAAGCTCGGATAATCCCCCGAGGGAGGAGCAGTCTAAGTTTCACCTGCAGAAAGAAAATTCGAAATTAGGAATTCGAAATTCGAAATGAATATTTGAAGTTAAATCAATGTATTGTTATAAATTTTCATAAGCGCAAGCGCGCTCTTTGCACCGTCAACGGCGGCGCTTGTAATTCCGCCTGCGTAGCCTGCGCCCTCGCCTGCGGGGAAAATGTTTTCAAAGCCTATTGCAAGGCGTGTCTCTTTATCGCGTAGAATACGCACGGGTGCGCTGGTTCTCGTTTCAGCGCCTGTCAAAACCGCGTCGGGTGTGGCAAATCCATTGATTTTTCTGTCGAATGCCGTAAGCGCCGACTTAATGCCGTCACAGACGAAGCCGGGTAAATAGGCCTCGGGACGGGCAAGCTTTACGTTTTTTCCAGACATATATTCGGGCAGAATGCGGTTTGGCATAGTTGAACATCGGTCGGACAGGAAGTCGCCGACTGTAATGATCGGAGCTGAATAATTGCCTCCGCCGGCAGTAAAGGCCGCGCGCTCGATCCTTCTCTGGAATTCGATCGCCGCCATGGGAGAGGCGCCGTAGTCCTCGCGAAAAACGCTGGTAACCACTGCGCTGTTAGAATTTCTGCCGCCTCTTGAATTATAGCTCATACCGTTTACCACTACTCCGCCCTCCTCGCTTGCCGCGGCAACAACAACGCCGCCGGGACACATACAGAAGGTATAGGTTCCGCGTTTTTTTGTATCGTGGGAGAGCGTGTATTCGGCGCGCCCGAGCCTTGGGTTTCCTGCTGCGTCGCCGTAAAGCGCACGGTCTATGTCATCGGCAAGATGCTCAATTCGCATACCGACCGAGAAGGATTTCGCCTCGATCGAGAAGCTATGCCTCAGTAGATTTTCGTAGGTATCGCGGGCGCTATGACCGATAGCAAGTATTAAAGCGCCGCACTCGATCTCTCCCGACGAAGTAAGAACCGAAGTAACCCTCGACCCTTTAGTCACGGGAGAAAGAAATTTCGTATGATAAAGAATTCTGCCGCCAAGCGAGCAAATACGCTCCAGCATTCTCTCCACCACTACCGAAAGAATATCGGTGCCGATATGTGGCTTGGCAATATATCTTATTTCCTCCGGAGCGCCAAATTCAATAAAACGCTCGAGAATATAGCAGGTCAGCGGATCGTTAATTCTGGTGACAAGCTTACCGTCGGAGAAGGTGCCCGCACCTCCCGCGCCAAACTGAATATTCGTTTCTGTGTCAAGGATCTGCTTAACGTTAAAACTGTTGACTGCGGCTATTCTTTCCTTTACAGAACCTCCGCGTTCAAGTATCACGGGATTGTATCCCTCCTCTGCGAGAAGCAATGCGGCGAAAAGACCGCAAGGACCTGAGCCTACGATAACAGGAGGTGCCGTCAGCGGTGAGTCTCCTATTTCGGGTGTCGGAATTTGCTCAGAATTCTGTATGGAAATGCCGTATTTTCTCTGCTTTGTCTCGTCAATCCTAGGAAAATCTCCCGAAACTGCTATCGAATAAACAAAGTAGATATCAGGCTTATGTCTGGCATCGACGCTGCGCCTGTAAACCGAATATTCTTTTGCAAAGGAAGCAAGTCCGGCATGTTTAATAATCCCCCTTGCAACCGAAAACGCCTCCGTGTGAGAGGCGTTAACCGAAAGCTTAACGTTATTTACAAGCAAAAAGCTGTTTTGAAATCTCATAAATATTAAAATAAAAGCGGAATAGGCAGACCTGAAATCTCGTTATACTTAACGACAAACCAGAATATCAGCGCAAGGATAATACAGCAAAGCAAAAATATTATTTTACGTGCCTTAATGGCAGATCCCTTCTTTTTCATATAAACCTCATGTCAGTTATTTTCCTGATTATGCTTATCTCTAAAAAGCTCCTTAACAAGGTATTTGCGAAGCGAGTCCTCGGTAAAGTCACGCTTAAGCTCGCTTTCCTTTGCCACGGAGATAGTTCCGGTCTCCTCGGATACGACTATTATAACTGCGTCGCTTATCTCGCTTAAGCCGACTGCGGCGCGGTGTCTCGTTCCAAGCTCATTTTCGACGTAGGTATGCTTCGGTAAGGGCAGAATGCAGGCCGCGGCCTTGATACGGTTGCCCTCGATAACCATCGCGCCGTCGTGCAGGGGCGCTTTATTGAAGAATATGTTGCGGATAAGGTAATCTGATACATCGGCGTTAATGGTAATGCCGGTGTGAATTATCTCCTCAAGCTGGGTCGTACGCTCTATAACAATTAATGCGCCGGTTTTTTCGGCAGCCATAACATAAACCGCCTTACAGATATTATCTATAGCTTTATACTGCGCCTGCTTATTATTAGCAGACTCACCGAATCCGCGTATTCCCTTGATGGATCCAGAGCCGATTGCCTCAAGCAACTCACGTATCTCGGGCTGAAAAATAATAATGATAGCCAGTGCGCCTATCTGAAATACACCCGAAAGTATATATTGTACGCCGGTAAGATTAAAGATAATCGCAATAGCGTAAAGAGCGATGCAAAGAAAAATTCCGACGACGAGAGTTCCCGCCTTTCTGCTCTTGAAGAAGCTGAGAACAAAGTAAAACAAAAGACCCAGAATAACTATATCAACGGCATCCGTCCAATAGAAATTGGCAAATATGTTCTTCAGATTATCGACGAAGGCCGAAAAGTCAACGCCGATAGCGGCAGAAAGTAATCCGTACATTTCGTCCACTCCTTACACTAATAAAATCCATTTAATTATAGCACAGGCAAATAAAAAAATCAAGTAATTTAAAAAATAATCGACAAATCATTTGAAAATTTTTCTAGTTCCGCCTCAAACCTATTGACATATCATAGCCAATATGATATAATATGTATCAAATGAGACATATTCGAGGTTAGGATGGAAGTTTACCGTTTCTTAAGTCAAACGTTTCTCTTTAGCAATTTAGAAGAAAGCGCAATAGTAAAGCTGCTTGAAAAAAGAGCGCCGAAAATAATTGAATATAAGCGAGGCGACGAGGTCTATTCCTCCTCAAATAAAGAAAAGCTGATCGGCTTTATCTTTATTGGCAGATGCGAGGTTCGCAGAAATAAATGCGACGGAGCCCGCGTTGTGCTCAACGAGCTTAAAGAAAAGGATTCGTTTGGTGTACTTTCAATATATTCCGAAGACGAATTTCCAACCCAAATATTCGCATCGCTCAATTCCTCTGTTTTGTTCTTTACAGCTGAAGATATTAGGTATTTTGTAAATAATTGTTCGCAAATATCGAATAATCTGATAGTTTTTCTCGCAGACAGGATATCATTTTTGAACAAAAAGATTACCACTTTTTCCGGCACTCGCGTGGAGGATCGGCTTGCAGCATTTCTGCTTTGCGAAAGGTCTGTCTACGGCTCTGATTTCTTCCCTTTCAACATTCAAAAGACCGCCTCTGAGATCAACGCAGGCCGAGCATCGGTTTACCGCGCTCTTGACGCTCTTTCTGAAGCGCATCTTATTTCAATTACCGATAAAAAAATTTATATATTAGACCGAGAAGGTCTCGAAAGGAATTTA
The DNA here is from genome assembly GCA_015063525.1 of Oscillospiraceae bacterium. Taxonomy (GTDB): domain Bacteria; phylum Bacillota; class Clostridia; order Oscillospirales; family CAG-272; genus UBA1740. The sequence goes on along the minus strand of SVTZ01000010.1, from coordinate 10,247 downwards.
AAATGAAAAAAATCATCGCAACACTTCTTTTATTTGTCACAGCACTAAGTATGCTTTTTGCTTGTACGCCTCCCGACGACACGCAGATCAAGGTGGGATTTTTGGCAGGTCCTACCGGGATCGGAATGGCTAAAATGATTAACGACCACGGCGGAGTGGATGCCACCGAACAATATGACTTTATCAAATACACGGCGCCTAATACCGCTATGACAGATCTTAAGGCGGGAAACATTGATTTTGCATGCGTTTCCACCGAGGTTGCGGCAAAATTCTTTAATGAAGGCACGGATCTTCAGGTTCTTGCTATAAATTGCCTTAACTCTATTTGCCTTCTGACAAATGATAACGTTACGGTTGATACCATAGCAGACCTTGAAGGCAAGACGATTTACACATCTATGCAGGGCACACCTAAGCTTATACTTAAAGCACTGCTTGATTCTTACGGAGTAAATGCTACAATCGCTCATACCATAGGCGAGGGTGATGATGCTATTACAATTAATTCCCCCGATCAGATAGCCCCTGTTATCGTTCAGAACAAGGCGGATATCATTCTTGCACCCGTTCACGTAGCGTATAATGCTATGGCAAAGCCAAGCGCAAAGCACAAGATAACACTTGATATAGACGCTCTCTGGGATGCAAAGTTCAATACTCCTATCGCTATGGGATGCATCGTTGCGAGAAAGAGCTTTATCGAAGAGCATCCTGTGGCAGTAGAGAATTTCCTCAAGGAATACAAAAGCTCGATAGAATATATGTCGAACACCGAAAACAACGAAACTGCCGCAAAATATATTATTAATTCGACGGTTCTGCCCGAACTTGAGCCTGCAAAAGGCGCACTTCTCAAGCTCTCCGACGGTATTAAATATATTGACGGCGAGGAGATGAAAAACATTCTCATAAACATCTACGGAGTGTACGGAGTTAATACCATCGGCGGAAAGCTCCCCTCCGACGATTTCTATTATGAAAAATAAAACAGTAAAGAAACTGGCAACGGTGGTTTTTGTGTTCCTTTTTTGGATTTCGGTATGGTGGATAATCGCTTTTATCGTAAACGACAGTTATCTGCTTCCATCCCCCGGGGACACCTTTGACGCTTTGCTAAGCCTTTTACATCTAAAATCCTTTTACAAGGTTGTTTTTCTCTCTTTTTTAAGAGTGCTTTTCGGACTTATCTCCGGAATTGCCATTGGTACAGCCTTGGCATTCGCCTGCCACCGCATAGTTTTTTTGCGTAATCTCATAACTCCGATAATTTCAATTATCAAGGCGATGCCGGTAGCAACCTTTATTCTTTTGCTTTGGATTACTCTGCGCGGATCTGTCCTAACGGTATTTATCGGTTTTATAATGGTTATGCCGATAATATTTCAAAACGTCTTATCAGGACTCGACTCGGTTGACAAGGAGCTTGTTGAGGTTGCCAAAATATTCGACTTTGGAGTTTTAAAAAGGCTTAAAATATTGATATTCCCTTCGCTAAGGTCCTATCTTTTCCCCGCAATTATTACATCGGTAGGACTGGCCTTCAAATCTCAGATAGCGGCTGAAATAATCGCCTATACGAAAAACTCAATCGGTCAATACATTTATGATGCAAATTATGGCCTTAAGACCGATTATGTTTTTGCATGGGCGGCCGTTATCGTTCTATTCAGCATCGGTCTTGAGAGCCTTTGCCGATTTCTTCTTGGGAGGGTCAAAAAATGAAGCTTAAAATAATGAATTTAAATAAGAGCTTTGACGGAAAAATTCTTTTACGGGATTTTTCATATAGCTTTGATGATACAGGTATCTACGCCGTTATTGGCGAAAGCGGCGCGGGAAAAACGACACTGCTTCGTATGATAGCCGGGCTTGAGAAGGAGTATTCGGGAAGTATTATCGGCGGAGGAATAGGACAGGTTTCAATGGCCTTTCAGGAGTATAGGCTTTTTCCTCAGTTAAATGCACTCGAAAATGTCATTTTTGCAATATCCGACAAAAAAGATAAGGCAGAGTTGGACAAAGCGCAAAAAATGCTGTCTCGGCTCGGCTTTAATGAAAAAGATATGCAGCTTCTTCCGGACGAGCTTTCCGGCGGAATGAGGCAGCGCGTTTCTCTTGCAAGAGCATTCCTGAAAAAATCCCCTATCCTTCTTCTTGACGAGCCAACGAAGGAGCTTGACAAGGAAAACGCTGAGGCAGTCCTGGATCTCATTCGCGAAACTGCTAAGGATCGTCTCGTTATATTCGTTTCTCACAACAGTGCTGATATCGATGAGCTTTCGGCAATAAAAATTGCAATTCAGACCTCATAATATTTATTTTTTGAATTGAACCGCTTAAAATCCTGCATTTTAGCGGTTCTTTTTATTATTATATCTTGAAAATCATATTTTTTTATGATATAATGATGGTTAGTTTATTATTCAAATTATTCAAATTACCAAGGAGGGGCTTTAAAATGGCCGCTGACATTTCCGAAAGAATAAGAACCGTCTATTCTACTCTCTCAAAGGGTCAAAAAAAGATCGCTAACGCAGTACTCAACGATTACGATAAGGTAGCTTTTCTAACGGCAGCAAGACTTGGAGATATGGTTGGCGTTTCAGAATCTACCGTTGTCAGATTTGCAGACGAGCTTGGTTTTGAGGGCTATTCGCAGTTCCAGCTCGCGGTTCAGGAGCTTGTAAGAATTAGGTTGACTCCCAACCAACGCATCGAGGTTACAAAGCAGCGCATCGGACGAGGCGATGTTATCGACAGCGTAATGAACTCGGATATTAATAAAATTAGGTATACTCTCGAGCATCTCGACAGACAGGCTTTTATAGACTCGGTTGACTCCATCCTATCAGCAAGGACTATCTATATCACCGGCGCAAGAAGCTCCGAGCCTATCGCAAGAATGCTTTCATACAACCTTTCGCTTATTTTTGATAACGTTAAGCTCGTCGTTCCCACATCGTCGGCTGAAGTGTTCGAGCAGATGTACTCTATTGGTGAGAAGGACACGGTAATCGCCTTCTCATTCCCCAGATACTCCTCAAAGATGATCAACGGTATCAGATTTGCGAAGCAAAAGAACGCAAAAATTGTCGTTTTCACCGACTCTGACGTTTCTCCACTCGTTGAATACGCCGACAGCGTTCTTATCGGTCAGTCGGATATGGCTTCCTTTATGGATTCTCTCGTTGCGCCTCTCAGCATTATCAACGCAATAATTATTGAGATCACAAGCCGCCGCGAGAAGGAAATCACCGAGAGATTTGACGCCCTAGAGAAGCTTTGGGACGAATACGAGATCTATGCTAAACGATAATTTTGAAGGCGCGCTCCGTATTGCCGTTATTGGCGGCGGTCCGGCGGGAATGATGGCTGCGGGAACAGCTGTTCTTTCCGGTGCGGATGTCTGCATTTTTGAAGCAACCGACCGCCTTGGAAAAAAGCTCGCTATCACAGGCAAGGGCCGATGCAACGTTACAAACAATTGCAGCCGTGAGGAATTTCTCGAGAACGTGACTAAGAACCCGAGATTTCTTTACGCCGCACTGTCGGCATTTTCAACCGAGGATACAATGACTCTTTTCGAGTCGCTTGGCGTTAAGCTAAAAACCGAGCGAGGCAGACGGGTTTTTCCCGAAAGCGAGAAGGCAGTTGATATTGTAAACGCAATGAAAAGCTACTGCTCGGGAGCAAAAGTAATTTACAAAAAGGTTAGCAAAATAACCAATATCGATGGCAAATTCACAGTTACGGCAAGCAACAAGGATTACTCCTTTGACAAGGTTATTATTGCTACCGGCGGAAAATCATATCCGCTTACCGGCTCGGACGGATCGGGCTATGCTCTCGCAATTAAACTCGGACACAGCGTAACCGAGCTTATTCCATCACTTATTCCCCTCGTCAGCCATTCTCCGCTTTGCAGAGAGATGCAGGGTCTTTCGCTAAAAAACGTCAAAATCAGCATAAAAGATGAGGCAGAGAGCGTTTTATATACAGATTTTGGTGAGATGATGTTTGCTCACTTCGGTGTTACAGGTCCGGTTATACTATCTGCATCGGCTCATCTTCGCGACCGCGATATACGGTCGCTTACTCTTTCAATTGACCTCAAGCCTGCTCTTGATGAGAAGACGCTTGACGCAAGGCTTCTGTCTGATTTCTCTAAAAAGGCAAACAAGGATCTTATAAACGCCCTCGGCGACCTTCTTCCCTCCAAAATGATAGGGCCATTTATTGCTCTTTCGGGAATTGACGGAAGGAAAAAGGTTAATTCTATAACAAAAGAGGAGCGAAAGAGACTTCTTGATACTTTTAAGGACTTCAGAATTCCTCTTGATGGCTACAGACCTATTGAAGAGGCTATTGTAACCTCGGGCGGAATTGACGTTAAGGAGATAACTCCCAAAACTATGGAATCAAAGATTGTTTACGGACTCTACTTCTGCGGTGAGGTCATTGATCTCGATGCGTATACCGGAGGATACAATCTTCAAATTGCATTTTCAACCGGATATTTGGCAGGAAAATCCGCGGCAGAAAGCTTTTAACTATTTAAAACACTAGTCAGGAGACACATATGATACGAATTGCAATCGACGGTCCCGGCGGCGCAGGTAAATCAAGCGTTGCCAAGTCCGTTTCAAAGGCTCTCGGCATAATCTACGTCGACACCGGTGCGCTTTACAGAAATATCGGCCTCTTTATGCTCGATCAGGGTATTGATCCAAAAAACGCAGAGGCTGTAACCGCAGCCCTTGATGAAATCACCATCGAGCTTAAGTTTGAAAACGGTAAGCAGGTTATTCTGTTGAACGGCGTTGACAGAGGTGAGGATATCAGAACTCCAGAGGCTTCAATGGCCGCTTCTGCGGTAAGTGCTATTCCCTCTGTCCGTAACTATCTGCTTGAAATGCAGAGAAATACTGCAAAAAATAACAGCGTTATTATGGACGGACGTGATATCGGCACGGTAATTCTTCCGGGAGCCGAGGTAAAGATATTCCTTACCGCCTCCGCCAAGGCAAGAGCCGAAAGACGATACAAGGAGCTTATATCAAAAGGTAACAACGTTACCCTAGATCAGGTATACTCCGAAATGGTCGAGCGCGACAGAAACGACTCTACGCGAGACGTTGCTCCCTGTGTCAAGGCAAAAGACGCCATTCTGCTTGACAACTCCAAGATGAGCGAGGCGGAAACCGTTGCTGCCATCCTTAAGATAGTGAAGAAAAAGACAAAGGACACCACTCCGCTTTACTCTTTTCTCAAGGTTATAGTATCGCCTGTTTACCGCCTTATTTTCAACGTTCACGTTAAGGGCAAGGAGAACATACCGAAAAACGGAGGAGTACTTCTCTGTCCCAACCATATCGGCGCCATCGACGTTATCTCCATCGGCACCGTATGCCCCCGTCAGATCACCTGTATTGCTAAGAAGGAGCTCTTCTCCGTTCCCGTACTCGGCCGGCTCGTTAAAGCTCTCGGCGCGGTTAAAATCGACCGCGGAGGCGCTGACGTCGGCGCAATAAAAGCTGCTGTTTCCGCAATCGAAAGCGGGAAGACGGTAGTTATCTTCCCTCAGGGCCATAGATTCCCCGAGGTTGACCCTGCAACCACCCCCATACGCCACGGAGCAGGTCTTATTGCCTACCACGCAAAAAGTGACGTTATCCCTGTCTGCATCAATATTAAAAAGGGCAAATATTCTCTCTTCCGCAGAACCGATATAATATATGGCAGACCCATTAAATACGAGGAGCTCGGCTTTAAGGAAGGCGGCCGCGAAGAATACGCCAAAGCCACCGAAATGATCTTCTCAGAGACCGTAAAGCTCGGCGACTTCTCTTCTCTCCCCGCCTACGATCCTGCAAATGAAAGGCAGAATAAAAGGAAGAAGAGGAAATAAGCCTTGGAGATAATTCTTTCTAAAAATGCAGGCTTCTGCCCCGGTGTAAGACACGCCGACGAGGGGGTCAGGCAGCTTATCAAAGACAGAGTACAGGACGAGCTTATCTATACTATAGGCCCGCTTATTCACAACGGTAATTACGTCTCCTCTCTTGAAGAAAAAGGCGTATATTCGGTTGAATTTTCTGAAATAGAGGGCATTGTAAAAAACAATCCAAAAAAGAAGATCACCTTCGTTATCCGTACCCACGGAATTATCAAGGAAGATTTTGATAAGCTTCAGAGCTTGAAGAATGAAAACCCGCTGATAAATGTCCTTGATATGACCTGTCCCTTTGTCAAGAGAATACACCGTATAGCCGCTGAGGAAACGAGCGATAATACCTTCTTTATCCTTTTCGGCTCGCCGACTCATCCCGAATCGGTCGGCACGATCAGCTACGCAAAGGGCGATAAGGCAATTTTTCCCTCCATTGAAGAGCTCTCAGCCTTGGATTTTCAAGGCAAAACGCCCATTTTATGCGCCCAAACGACGCAGGAATTTAAGCAATTTCAACAAATAAAAAATTTTTTAAAAAAACTATATACAAACGCGATTTTTTTTGATACAATATGTAATGTCACTGAAAATCGTCAGTATGAGGCAATCGACATTGCCAAGAAGTCCGACGTGATGATAGTTATAGGCGGAAAAGATAGCTCCAATACGCAGAAGCTTTACAGCATTTGCAAGGAGATATGTCCAAAAACCCAATGTATTGAGACGGCGGCAGAATTATCAACTGATTTTCCTGACAGCGCAAAATGCGCAGGAATAACCGCGGGTGCTTCCACGCCCGACGGTATAATATTGGAGGTTTTTAAAGCAATGGAAAACTTTAGTCAAATGTTGGAAGGCTCACTCAAAACTTTACATACAGGAGAAACAGTTACCGGTACCGTTTTCACGATCGGCCAGAACGAGATCAAGCTTGATCTCGGTGCTAAGTTCACCGGCGTGCTTACCAAAGAGCAGATTACTGATGATCCCGATGCAAAGCTTAGCGAAATGTTTAAGATCGGCGACCAGGTTGATGTCTTCGTAATCAGAGTTGAGGACGGCAAGGGTATCGCAACCGTTTCCAAGAAGAGAGTTGATGCCGACAACAGCTGGGTAGTTCTTAAGGATGCGTTCGATAACGGCGTAGATCTTGAGGGTAAGATCGTTTCCGCTATCAAGGGCGGCGTGCTTCTCTCCTACCTTGGCAACACCGTATTCATCCCCGCATCTCAGACCGGTATAGCTAAGGGCGGCGATCTCTCGGTTCTCGTAGGTACTACTCAGAAGGTTCGTATTCTCGAGTTCGATGTTAACAGAAAGAAGGCTCTCGGCTCCATTAAGGTTATACTTAACGAGGAGAAGAAGGCTAAGGAAGAGGCTGTATGGGCAACTCTTGAGGTTGGCAACCAGTACACCGGTATCGTTAAGAATCTCACCAACTACGGCGCTTTCGTTGATATCGGCGGCGTTGACGGTATGGTACACAACTCCGAGCTTTCCTGGAAGAAAATCAAGCATCCTTCTCAGGTTATCTCCGTTGGTCAGGAGATCAAGGTTTATATCAAGGAGCTTGACGTTGAGAAGAAGAGGATTTCTCTTGGCTACAAGACTCAGGATATGGACTCCTGGTATAAGTTCACCCAGCAGTATAACGAGGGTGACGTAGTTTCCGCAAAGATCGTGTCCATTATGCCCTTCGGCGCATTTGCTGAGGTATTCGAGGACGTTGACGGTCTTATCCACATCTCCAGAATTTCTACCGAGAGAATCAACTCTCCCGCAGACGTTCTTAAGGTTGGCGACGTTGTAGACGTTAAGATCATCGAGATCGACAACGAGAACAGAAAGCTTGCTCTTTCCATTCGCGCTCTTATCGAGGCTGAGCAGAGAGCAGCTGCTGCAGAGGCTCGCGCTGCTGAAAAGGCACAGAGAGAGGCAGAGAGAGCTGAGAGAGAGGCTGAAGAGGCTGCTGAGGCTGCAAGACTTGAGCAGGAGAGAGCTGATATGGCTCCCTACATCGTAGGTTCTATCTAATAATAGCATTTTATTAATTATTGCATTTAAAAGGCGTACTCATTCGAGTGCGCCTTTTATTTTTCGCGCATCCATCTGTCAACATAGTCTTCATAGCTGTCTAATATAAGCTTTCCGTTTTCGTCACGCCAGTTTTTTGATGAATAATAGCTGACGAACCCACGATCATCGATGGTGTTATATTTTTTCATAATGTAAAGCCTTATAGAGTTTAGAAAGCCACTGCAAAATAGATTTTCGGTATTTTCTGTCTTGCCGTCAGGCTGATTATTCGAAATGAAACTTTCATCCTTGTTGACTGTGTGATTGAATGAATGATTGATAGTTTCTTTTATTTTTTCTTTTTCTTCTTCCTTTTCTTCCCTATCCTCCACTAAACTATCCTCTGCTTTCCTTTCCTTACCTATACTATCCTTTCCTAACCTTTCCTGTGGAGCACAAATGTCTCCATAAAATGCCTCTTTCGCCTTGAAATATCTATCATTTTTATCTTTGGTTAAGCTTGCAAGCTGCTCCTGATATTCTCCGGGTATGTACCTATCCTTCTTAAATCTGTTGTGCTGATGCCAATGGGTTATGGCCGCGAGTCCATCATCAAGCTCTATGACGTATCCTTCCTTAATCAGTGTGCGATAATTCTTAGGGTCGATATGCATTACTTTTAAAACCAACTTTACCTTATCAACTATTCCATCATCGTCGGCGTTCATATTCAAGTGTAAGTACAATGCCTGAGCCGCCGAGGGAAGAGAGTAGAATTTGTCGGTTTCTACAATCGGAATTGATAACATTCTTCTTTTTGCCATTTTAAAAAATCCTTTTTGTTTTTATTATACAACAAGGAACACTGGCTTGTAAGTATAGTCCCCCTCCAAATTTCTATAGGTAAGAGACCCCGATTTTTTGTACAAGAATAACAAAAACCCACCGTGACACAAGCACAGTGGGCGTTTTTATTAACAATTCAGACATTTTTTGTACTCAAGGTACTCTTCATAGGTTCCGGGACGGTCGATAAAGCTGCCGTCGGGGAGTATTTCAATAATGCGGTTGGCTACGGTATTAAGAATTTCGTAGTCATGGGAGGAGAAGAGGATATTTCCCTTAAAGTTGGTCATTCCCTGGTTTACTGCGGTGATGGACTCAAGGTCTAGATGGTCGGTGGGCTGGTCAATGATCAACATATTTGAGCCAAACATCATCATTCGTGAGAACATACACCTTACCTTCTCGCCGCCGGAGAGTACATTTACCGGCTTAAAAACCGAATCACCCGAGAAGAGCATCTTACCGAGGAAGCCGCGAAGGTAGGTCTCGGTCTGATCCTTGGAATACTGACGCATCCAATCAAGGATAGATTCCTTCCTGCCCTCAAAATACGCCGTATTATCGTGTGGGAAATATGAGGTGGTAATTGATACACCAAACTTAAATTCGCCTTCGTCGGCAGGGGTTTCCTCGTTCAGCACCTTATAGAGGGTTGTGGTGGCAAGCTCGTTGCCGATAAATGCGATCTTATCACCCTTGTAAACGTGGAAGGAAAGATCCTTAAAAAGTATCTTACCGTCAACAGACTTGGAAAGACCTTCAACGTGAAGAATTTCCTTACCTGCCTCACGGTCCATATCAAAGCCGATGAAGGGATAACGTCTTGATGATGCGGGAAGCTCCTCTATAGTCAGCTTATCAAGCAGCTTACGTCTTGAGGTTGCCTGCCTTGATTTCGACTTATTTGCCGAAAATCGGGAGATAAAGCTCTGCAGTTCTGCAATTTTCTCCTCGTTTCGCTTATTCTGCATCTTTATCATACGCTGAATAAGCTGGCTGGACTCATACCAGAACTCGTAGTTGCCGACGTACATCTTAATTCCGTTGTAGTCAATATCAACGATATTAGTGCAAACGTCGTTTAAGAAGTGACGGTCGTGGGAAACGACGAGGACCGTGCCGAAGTAATCCGAGAGAAAGTCCTCAAGCCACATAACCGCATCAATGTCAAGACCGTTGGTCGGCTCGTCGAGAAGGATTATGTCGGGATTGCCGAAGAGTGCCTGAGCAAGGAGAACCTTAACCTTCTCACTCTCCTTAAGCGCGGACATCTGCATATAAAGATAATCGTCGGTAAGGCCGAGGCCCTGAATAAGCCTTGAGGCGTCTGACTCGGCCTCCCAACCGTTAAGCTCGGCAAATTCGCCCTCAAGCTCGGAGGCACGCAGACCGTCCTCGTCGGTGAAATCCTCTTTGGCGTACAGAGCGTCCT
>SVTZ01000105.1 GCA_015063525.1 Oscillospiraceae bacterium | reverse complement strand
CGGCGTAAAGGGCGATAAGCCCCTTGGCGATATCCTTCGCCGCGGCCTTTGCGCGGGACTTGGTCCTCTGCCACTCGCCGCCGCCCATCTTCGAGAGCTTGACGGTGCCGTCCTTATCCCTTTCGCCTATATATTTGCCTATCATTTCAAGGCGGTCGCAGGGCACGAAAAGCTTGTCGGTGCCTGCGTATTTTATGGTTATATAATCTCTGGTAATTCCGTCCACGGTCACCGTCTCAATTCCCTCAAAGAGACCTATGCCGTAGCTTGCGTGTACAACGTAATCGCCTTCTGACAGGTCGGCGTGGCTCATAAGGCGCTGAGTGCCTCCACCCGATTTACGGAGAATGCGCTGGCGGCGGCGGTTGGCCATTACCGCCTTGCCCGAGTCCTGCGCCATTGAAAGCAGAGCAATTTTCGGACTGATAAGGTCAAAGCCCTCGCTGTGTCCCTCGGTGACGAAAATTCTGCCGCCCTCGGCGTTCGAAAGAGAAAAATCCCCCCCGGGAAGCGGCGATGCGGCAATATCCGCATCGGCAAGAGCCTTAATAAGCGACTCCGTGCCCTGCCTGTTTTCTGTAAGCAGGAGAATACGGTAGGATGCGCGACGAAGGCCCACAAGGTCCTCAAGAAGCATCGAAAGGTTACCGCCGTAGCTTACGCAACGCCTTGCGCGGAAGCCGAAAAGGCCAGAGAGCTTCATAGCTCCCACACCGCCGGAAAAGCTGTTTATATGAATGGTGAGGCGGGAGGAAATTTCTCTTAAATATTCCTCCTCGGTAAGATGGAATTTTGAGTATTTTCCCTCTATTAAGCCTTCTTTTTGTAAACTATCATTTTCATTTTTAAGGTAATTCGCGTATTTTTTCAGCTCCTCGGCGCAATTGTTAGTGCCGAGAGTAAAGCATATAGATTTACCGAGATAGGAGAAAAGGCAGCTCTCTCCCTCATAAATAAGCGGAAGGTATTTATCGCGAAAATCGGGGGTGAGGTCGCTCTCGAGCACCACCCTCTCGCGAAGGAGGCGGGCTTTTACGTTCTCGTCTTTAGCAGAAGAGAGAAGACGGTTTACCGAGGCGAGCATTCTGCCCCTTGCGGCAGACGAAACCATAACCTCTGCGGCAGGCAGAAGCCTTGCGAATTCACAGACCGACTCGGTGCGCTGGGAGATCGGGTCAAAATAGGACATTCGGTCGATCTCGTCGCCGAAAAACTCGATACGCACGGGGCTTTCCGACTCACCGCCGAAGAAATCGACGATGCCGCCTCGCCTTGAGAACTGACCGCGGCTCTCCACCGTTTCAACCCTTGCAAATCCAAGGGTCACAAGCCTCTCGGAAAGCTCCTCGGGCGGAAGAATATCTCCAAGGCGTATATCCGCGCTGAGCCTTTTCAGCTCCTCGGGCGGAAGAGTGAAGGACACCGCAGCCGACGGAGTTGAAACAACGGCGTCACAGCCGTCAGAAAGCAGAAGAGAAAGCACCGAAAGCCTCTCACGGTCAACGTCGTGGGAGGCTCGTATATTATGGAACACAAGGTCGCGCTTTTTGTAGCCGACGGCGCGCAGGTCGGAGTCAAGGAGAAGGTCGGTGACCCTCTGCCTCTCAGCCTCGCTCTCCACGAGAACGAGCACCGCCCGCCCCGACATCTCTCTCGCCTCACGAACCGCCTCGGCAAGGAAGGCAGACTCCGCCCCTCCCGTCAGTCCGTTTACGGCAATAGGAAGTCTATCCGCCGACGAAAACGCATCCCTCATCGTTAACAGAAAGCTCGAAAACTCTCCGTCAGCTCTGATCAGGCTTGTAATTTTTTGCATATTTTTACCTAATTCCGAATTTAGAATTCCGAATTTACTTTGAATACCTGCTCATCGCTCCCTCAATATCGCCTTTAACAATCAGCTCTGTTGCCGCGGCGATATCGGGAAAGCGCTCGGAAATGGCGCGTCTGTCGGCCTCGGGCATTTTGCCGAGAACCCAGTCCGCAAGGTCGTATTCGGGAGTTGGCTTCTTACCTACGCCGATCTTGATACGGGGAAAATCCTCGCCGGGCAGTCTCTCAATAATGCTTTTCAGTCCGTTATGACCGCCTGCTGAGCCCTTGCGGCGGATTCTTATTTTACCCGGCTCGAAGCTTATCTCATCGTGAAGAACGAGGACGCGCTCGGGAGGAATTTTATAGAAGGAGGCCGCCTCTGCGATAGCAATTCCCGAGTGATTCATCAGGGTGGTTGGCTTCATAAGCAGGACACGTACGCCCGAAATATTAACCTCGGTGACCGTCGCGTGGAACTTTACGCGGTCGATCTTTGCGCCGTATTTCTCGGCGATATAGTCGATAGCGAGGAAGCCCGCGTTATGCCTTGTCAGCTCGTACTGCTTGCCTATATTTCCAAGGCCCACTACGATAAATCCAACGGGCGCGGTCTCTTGCTTCGACTCAATTTTCTTAAACAGATCAAAAATATTACTCATCGTCAATCTCTCTAAGGAGTATAAGCTCCTTTGCATAGGGCAGCTTTTCTATCTCGGCGCAGAGGATCTTCCACTCGTCAAGCTTATGGTAACGGCGCGCGCGGTAAATGTTGATAAGCACCTCGTAATTCAGCGTTACCGTGCGAAGCTGATTATAGGACGTGGGAAGGAGCTGTATCATATTATGCCAATTAGCCTTGTCCTTAGTCTCGATAAACTTAAGACGCTCGCTCTCCATAAAGGAAATCACGGAGTCGAGAACCGAAAGAGCCTCGTCGCTCAGCTTCTCGCAGGAAAAGTCCTCGCGGGTAAACTCCTTGGCCTGAATTTTATGCATAGTGGAGCAGGAATTGGCAACCGTGCCGACCTTGTAGGTATCAAACTCCTTCCACCAATAAAGAGGTGCCGAAATGTCCATAGAAACGATGACCTGACGCAGGAACTTTCTGTGATCGCTGCCCGCCTTGGCAAGTCTCGCCGCAAGAGATAGATCGTTATCGCCAAGGACGAAATTACCCTCATCGTCATAATAAGAGTCCATTCTCGCCCAGCTGTTCATCGGATTTCTCGCGCCCCTTATGGCGTTCTCGAAATTCATAACGTCAATTCTCGATACCTTTAACATAATTAACCCTCGCGCAAAAATATTTTAACTAATACAGTATATCATATTTAAAAGAATAAGTCAAGGAAAAACGGAGGGTTTTTAAATTCAAAATTTGAAATTCGGAATGCGGAATTTGGAATTCGAAATTATTTCAACAAAACGGGTTTTATTAACCAAATATTAACGCAAATGGCTAAAAATACTTGATTTTTGTCTTTTCTAACAAGCCGTTGTACAATCTACACAAGAATAAGCCCACTCTTACCCCCGAAACTTTGGAAGGGTACTATACTTACAAAGCTCC
>SVTZ01000009.1 GCA_015063525.1 Oscillospiraceae bacterium | reverse complement strand
CCATCGTTGCTTACAACCAGGTCAGAATGGCTAACCTTTCCATCGTCGGTTCTCACACCGTAAACGGCGTTTCCAAGCTTCACAGCGATATTCTTAAGAAGACGATCTTCCATGATTTCTATAAGATGACACCCTGGAAGTTTACCAACGTTACAAACGGCGTTGTTCACAGAAGATGGCTTAACTATTCAAACCCTGCGCTTACCGGACTTCTCACCGAGCTTATCGGCGAGGGCTTTAAGGATGACGGACGTGAGCTTATCGGTCTTGAGAAGTATAAGAACGACAAGGCCGTTCTTGAGAGGATTGCCGAGATCAAGCATCACAACAAGGAGACCTTCGCTTACTACGCTTATAATAAGACCGGCAAGCGTATTGATACCGACTCCATCTTTGACGTGCAGATAAAGAGAATGCACGAGTATAAGAGACAGCTTCTTAACGTGCTTAAGATAATGTCACTTTACACCGAGATTATGGATAATCCCAATGCGGATATTCCTCCCCAGACCTTCATCTTCGGCTGTAAGGCAGCTCCCAGCTACGTTATGGCGAAGAAGCTTATTAAGCTTATCTGGTTCCTCTCCGAGGAGCTTGAGAGAAATCCTCTCACCCGCGACAAGATCAAGATCGTATTTATGGAGGAGTACAACGTATCTCTTGCCGAGGTTCTTATTCCTTCGGCGGATATTTCCGAGCAGATTTCTCTCGCAGGCAAGGAGGCAAGCGGTACCGGTTGTATGAAGCTTATGATGAATGGCGCAGTTACAATGGGCACTATGGACGGAGCTAACGTTGAGATATACGATGCCTGCGGTAAGGATAATATCTACATCTTCGGTCTCAACAGCGATGAGGTTGACGAGCTTTGGAAGAGTGGCTACAATGCAAGAAAGTACTATCATAACTCCGAGCATCTTCGTCGCGTTGTTGACAGATTCTACTCGCCTATCGCCGGCCAGGACTTCTCTCACATTGCCGATTACCTTATTAATGCGGTTAACGGCGTTGCAGATCCCTTTATGTGTCTTGCTGACTTTGAGTCTTATACTCACACCTACCGCAGGGCTATGAAGGACTATGCAAACAGAGAGAAGTGGTCGAGAATGTCTCTGATGAACACTGCTACCAGCGGTGTGTTTGCATCTGATAATTCCATCAGAAACTATGCCGAGGAGATCTGGCACACAACTCCCATTAATAAGATAAAATAATTTATTTACCTTAGAGGTTCTTTGTGATTTCACAGCATTTTTGGACTGTAGAGACGCCGCACAACCGCGCTGAATACGAGTATATTCACAACGGTAAAAGCGGCATCTCCACAGCCTTTGAGATTAAAGAAAAGGCCGAGATCTGCATTAAAATTCCGCGTCTTATTGGCTGCTCGACTGTTTTGCTTGATGTTTTTGACGAGACAACATCAACAAAGCTTTGTGAGATAGAGGGCGAGTGGTGCGGACTCTCGGGCGAATTTGACAGATATATTTTCCCAATACCCATATCGCGGCTTGGCACGGGCTTGTACTTTATGAGACCGCGCCTTTCTGTGTTTGGTGGAAGC
This sequence comes from Oscillospiraceae bacterium, assembly GCA_015063525.1. Classification (GTDB taxonomy): domain Bacteria; phylum Bacillota; class Clostridia; order Oscillospirales; family CAG-272; genus UBA1740. The sequence continues at coordinate 25,529 of SVTZ01000009.1, read as the reverse complement.
CTTTACGGACATAAATGGGCCGATGCTATCTACTTTGACGGCGATAGCAGACTTTCGGGACTTATGCAGTTCTCTCTTTGTAATTTCGCATACCAAGAGCCTAAAAAAATTCTGGGCGGCGTTATATACCATATTTTTGTCGATCGATTCAGACGCGGCGGTCCGTCAGAGACGCCTGACGGGGCGAGGGTGATATACGGCGAATGGAAGAAAATTCCCGAATATCCCGAATATCCCGGCGCACCCTTTAAAAACAATACCTTCTACGGAGGTACGCTATGGGGTATTATTGAGAAGCTTGATTATATCAGCTCTCTCGGTGTCAGCGCAATATATTTAAGTCCGATATTTAAGGCCGCGTCCAATCATAAATACGATACGGCTGACTATATGACCGTCGACCCTATCTTCGGCGGTGAGAAAGCACTCGAGGCACTTATTAAGGCCTGTAAGGAGAAGAATATCGAGCTAATTCTTGACGGCGTCTTTAATCACACCGGTTCTGACAGCATTTATTTTAACCGTTACGGAAGGTATAAGGAGCTTGGTGCTTTCCAGTCGAAAAAATCCGAGTTTTACGATTGGTACACCTTTGAAGAATATCCGAGAAAGTATACATGCTGGTGGGGAATTGATATTCTGCCAAGAATTAATCCCGATAATCCAAGCTGTGGCAATTATTTCGTTGGTGAAGGCGGCGTTATTGACAAGTATTCCAAAATGGGTATCTACGGCTTCCGCCTAGATGTTGCTGACGAGCTTTCTGATGATTTTATATCAAAGATCAAGAGCCGCCTGAGCAAAAACAGTAAGGATAATATCCTTTACGGCGAGGTCTGGGAGGATGCGTCTAACAAGATCTCCTACGGAAATCGGCGCAAATATTATCTCGGCCGAGAGCTCGACGGCGTAATGAATTACCCCTTGCGCTCCGGTATTATTGATTTCCTTTGCGGAAGAGGAAAAGAAAAGCTTGCATACGCTCTTACCGACGTTACCGCCAACACGCCGATTCATATCCTACACAATCAGATGAATCTCCTTGGTACTCACGATACCGAGAGAATTCTAACCGTCCTTGGCGGGGAAGACAGAAACGGAAAGAGCAATAAAGAGCTTTCCACTCTCAAAATGGACAACGGTCGCAGAAGTTACGCTGTAAATAAACTGATGAGCGCATATACTGTTCTTGCCACGGTTCCCGGTATTCCCACTATTTTTTACGGTGATGAGGCGGGTCTTGAGGGCTACGGCGATCCCTTTAACAGAATGCCGTATCCTTGGGGTAAGGAGGACCAAAGGCTTCTCAGACACTACAAGGCCATCGGTGAGATGAGAAAAAGTAATAAGGTTTATAAAGAAGGCGATTTCAAACTGCTTTATCTTGACGATAAGCTCCTTATATTCTCAAGAACCGACGGCAAATTTGCATTTATAACCGTTGTAAACAACTCTGACAGCGAGCTTCATCTCTCATTTGAGGATACGGCAGAGTCACTTATTAGAAAAAAGCAGAGCAAAGCATTTGATCTTAAATCGTTCTGCGCTGATATATATAAAATTAAGGTAGATTCTTATATAGAGATTACCTGAGGAAAATATTATGACCATCACACTTATTGGTATGCCCGCGGTAGGCAAATCCTGTATGGGCAGGGCTCTTTCCAGAAAGCTAAATATGAAGACCGTTGACGGTGATAAGCTGATAATGCAGAAAACCGGAAAAAAGCTTCAGGACATCATTGACGAAGAGGGCCTTGAAGCTTTTAAGAAAATAGAAGAGCAAACGCTTCTTTCAATAACCGAGGATAACATTATTATCACTCCCGGAGGCAGTGCGATTTTTTATCCTACCGTAATGGAGCACTTTAAAAGGAACGGTATAGTCGTATATCTTTATGCAAGCTATGACGTTATTGTCGAGCGCCTTGGCGATTATTCCAAGCGCGGCGTTGTGCTTGAAAAGGGAAAGACGCTTCGCGATCTTTATGACGAAAGAGCGCCTTTGCTTGAAAGGTATGCAGACGTGACTGTTAACTGCAGCGGTAACGCTTATCCAAAATACAGAGCCGAGGCAATGTATAAAATCTCTAAATATCTAAAATAAAATAGGGCAGTACCGAAATAATATAAAAAGGGGACTTCGTGGTAAAACCATGAATACCCCCTTTTTGTTATTATCGCAGTTAAAGCTCCAGGATGCACATTTTTAAAATGTACAGAAAAGCTTTGACCTCTCTTTCGGTATTTAAACAGGAGAAAGATACTCTTACCGCCCCCTGCTCAAGCGTGCCCAGCCTCTCATGAACGGACGGTGCACAGTGTAATCCCGACCTTGTGCAAATTCCCTTGCAATCAAGCGCTGAGGCAATAATCGAGGATGGATAATTTCTAAAATTAAATGATATAACGCCGTGACCGTCTTGATAAAGGTTTATTCCCTTTATCTCAGAAAGACCGTCCACGGCCATTTTAGTCAAAAGAGAGAGCCTGCGTTCTATTACATTTATTCCGACCCGTTTGATATACTCAACTCCGCTTTTCAGCGATACGATAGCAGGAGTTGCAAGAGTTCCGCCCTCGTATCCCTCGGGTAGAGTAAGGGGCATTACACGGCTTCTGCTGTCAGAACCGCTTCCGCCTTCAATAAAGCTCTCCCTTCGCTCTTTTTCCTTAAAATATACAAATCCAGAGCCCTGTATTCCAAAGAGTGCCTTATGTCCCGGAGCACATAGTGCGTCGCATGGCGTTCTTTCAAGGTCAATATCTCTGTGACCTATGGCCTGTGATGCGTCTATTATAAGCGTTAAATTCCGTTCTCTTGCAATCTTAGAGAGAATGTTAAGGTCGATCTCGTCTCCTGTGACGTTAGATGCAATAGAGCATACTATAGCTCTCGTGTTCTCCCTGAGTGCGGTTATAATCGCTGCCTCGATATCACCGCCGGTATTAAACGCGGAGTATTGAATGTTTGTTTTCTTCCGTAAAGCTTCTAAAGGTCTGATGACCGAATTATGCTCAAAGTCGGATGTTAAAACGTGGCAGTTTTTTGTTATTAAGGTTTTTATGGCTAAATTAAGGGCGTGAGTTGCATTGTAGGTAAAAACCACGGATTCGGGTGAATCAGCATTCAGAAGTCCGGATATTTCTTCTCTCGCGGCGTATATCTCTTCGGCAGCCTTAAGAGATAAACTGTGTGAGCTTCTGCCGGGATTTCCGCAATATTTTCTAATGCAATAATTGAGATCGTCGATTACGCAGGGCGGCTTCGGAAAGCTTGTTGCCGCGTTATCAAAATAGATCATATAACGCTACTTTACCGAATATGGAATGCCGTTTTCCTTCATAATTACAATCGTATTAAGAAAGTCGGAACGATCAATTTCCACCCCGTGCGTGCATCCTGCCCCTCCGGCAGCCCCTTCTACCTTAACGAGCCTTGACCGAATACCCGCACGAGAAAGCAGTTTTCTAAGCTTTATTGCGTAGGTAACGGTACCTACCGTGACAGTTACGTTATTCAAGTCAAACCCCTCCTATGGCTTGTAAAAATGCAAGCCTACTTTCATTTTATGTTTTTAAAAGAAAAAAGTGTATTAATGTAAAAAAATGCTGGACTTTTTGTATTTGTTGTGCTATACTATTATTCGTAAAATTATATGCTATCAGCCTTCAGGAGGACGGTATGCTGAATATTGAATTTTTACGCTCTCCGCATCCCTTTGCCGCCAACTGTTATCTTATATCATCGGCAGGCGAATATGCGGTTGTTGATCCGACAGCACCCTTTGATGCCTCTCTTTGCAACGGTACCGTTAAATATATTTTGCTGACACACGCTCATTTCGATCACATTCTCGAAATCGACAGTTGGGTCGCGGCCACCGGTGCAGAGGTAGTTCTTGCCAAAAACGAGGTAGAGGCCCTCTCAGACCCGATGAGGAATTGCTACAAGCTCTATAACGGAACCGATAAAGGCTACTTCGGTAAGGCAAAAGGTCTTTCTGACGGTGATATTCTCCCTCTCGGCGACACCGAGATAAGGGTTATTGAATGTCCCGGTCATACCGCAGGCTGCGCTACGTATTTATGCGACGGATCTGCTTTTGTCGGAGATACCGTCTTTGCCGGCGGCGGATTTGGAAGATTTGATCTTCCAAGCGGTAATTACATCTTGCTTCGCGAATCTATAAGTAAGCTTGTATCTCTCCCCAACGAGACCGTTTTCTATCCCGGTCACGGCGAGTCAACTACAAATAAACAATATAAACAGGACATAGGTATGTAAAATGGAAGAACTCAGAAGTAATTTTATTCACGACATAATCGACGAGGATCTTAGTGTAAATCCCGAGCTTAAGATCCACACAAGATTTCCGCCCGAGCCTAACGGATATCTCCATATCGGATCTGCAAAGGCTATTTGGATCAATGCTATGACGGCTAAAAAATACGGCGGACAGTTTAATCTTCGTTACGACGATACAAACCCCTCCAAGGAGGATAACGAATACGTTGAGAGCATTTACGAGGATCTAAAGTGGCTTGGCTGCGATCCTACCGGCGGTGTCTTCTACGGCTCCGATTATTTTGACAAATGTTACGAGTACGCCGTTGAGCTTATTAAGGCAGGGAAGGCCTACGTTTGTGACTTGAACGCCGACGAAATGCGTGAATACCGCGGAACTCTTACCGCGCCCGGTAAGGAGAGCCCTTACAGAAACAGAAGCGTCCAGGAGAACCTCGATCTCTTCGAGCGTATGAAAAACGGCGAATTCCCCGACGGATCAAAAACTCTGCGCGCCAAGATCGATATGGCTTCCTCTAATATGAATATGCGCGACCCCGCAATCTACAGAATAGTGCATGTATCGCACCACAGACAGGGAAATAAGTGGTGTATCTATCCTCTCTATGACTACGCCCATCCCATTCAGGATGCGCTGGAGGGCATCTCTCACTCGCTTTGCTCTATTGAGTTTGAAAACCACAGACCCCTCTACGAGTGGGTTATCGACAATATAGGCTTTGAGAAGAAGCCCAAGCAGCGCGAGTTCGCACGTCTGAACGTTACCCACACCGTAATGAGCAAGAGATACCTCCGTAAGCTTGTTGAGGAAAATCTTGTTGACGGCTGGGATGATCCCAGAATGCCCACTCTTTGCGGTTTGCGCCGCAGAGGATATACTCCCGCATCTATTTTTGATTTCGTAGCCCGTGCGGGCGTTGCAAAGGCCTACAGTGTAGTTGATTACGAGCTTCTTGAGCATTGTATCCGCGAGGAGCTGAACAGCACCGCAGATCGTAGAATAGCTATCCTTCATCCAATCAAGGTTGTTGTAACTAACTATCCCGAGGACAAGGTGGAATATTTCGACCTTCCCAATAATCCCTCTAATCCCGACGCAGGAACGAGAAAGGTTGCATTCACTCGTGAGCTTTATATCGACTCCGACGACTTCGCCGAGGTTCCGCCCCCCAAGTTCTTCAGAATGAAGCCCGATGGAGAGGTTCGCCTTATGGGCGCGTATATTGTTAAGTGCAACGAGATAATCAAGGATGAAAACGGTAACGTAACCGAGATCAGATGTACCGCCGACCTTGAGACCGGTAACGGTATGCCTGTTGATGGAAGAAAGGTGAAGGGAACTATTCATTGGCTTTCTGAGAGATACGCAAAGGATACAACCGTTATGCTTTACGACTTCCTCTTTGATATTGAAAACACCGCCGATATTCCCGAAGACAAGACCTACGACGATTATCTCAACAAGGATTCGGTTACTAGGATTGAAAACGCAAAAATCGAGCCCGCCCTTGAGATTGCAAACGCCGGCGAGAGATTCCAGTTCGTAAGAACCGGCTATTTCGTTAAGGATACCAAGCACGAGAACACCTTTAATCGTATTGTAGGTCTTAAGGACAGCTTCCCCAAAGCAAAATAATGAATATACAGAAAATTATGGACAGGGTGTTATTCGCCCTGTCCGTTCCTAAATGTGTATGCTGCGGTGAAAGGCTAAATTACGGTAGAAATGCATTCTGCCCCAAATGTTCTGCTGAATTCGAAGAATTTAAAACGCGCAACTGCTCAAGATGCGCGAGAATTCTCTCCGAGTGTGACTGCTCGAATGAGTACCTTGAAGCTCATTTCATAAGGCGGGTTGTTAAATGCTGCCGTTATCTTAGCAGAAATGACAAAAGTCCTGTGAACGCGCTTATTTATAGCCTTAAGCGCGATAACCGCGAGGATGTGCTAAGCTTTGCCGCAGATCAGCTTCTTTTTGCACTTAATAATTCCGTAAGTAATCTACCCGAATGCATTGTTACAAATATTCCACGCCGAAAATCTGCTATCGTAGAATTCGGTATAGATCATTCGGAGCTTCTTGCAAGAGAAATAGCAAGGAGGAGTGGCGCAAGGTACCTACGTATCTTTCGTTCAAACGCCAAGAAGCCGCAGAAATCACTTGAGACTTCGGATAGAAGAAAAAATGCCGATTTTACGGTCCTAAATAAAGCCGATATGACAGGGAAGCGGGTTATTATCGTCGACGATATAATCACAAGCGGTGCATCGATGTCAAACGCCGCGGCTTTGATTCGCGCTATGGGATGCAGAGATATTACGGCTGCTGCCCTGGCGATTGCGTATAGGGATACATAAATAGCAAGAGAGCGATCCTCTGAAAGGGTTCGTTTCTCTCAGCAATAAGAAAAGGCACCCGAATGGGTGCCTTCTCTTATTGGCGGAGAGAAAGGGATTCGAACCCTTGATACCGGTTAGGGTATACACGATTTCCAGTCGTGCGCCTTAGACCAACTCGGCCATCTCTCCAAGCGACTTCTATATTATAGCAGACGTGATTAAAATTGTCAAGTGATTTTTTTAATGTTTTTCATATTTTTCGCTTTTTTTTACAATATATTCTACTTTCACACCATTTCCCACTTGACAAACGCATTTATTTTTCATATAATATTATAGTAACTTTTTTCGACAGGAGATTTTCTTTAGTATGAGCCTCAAGGTCTTAAAATTCGGCGGAAGCTCGCTTGCTGATGCAGAGCATTTCAAGCAGGTTGCCGAAATCGTTAAAAGCGATCCTGCCAGACGCTACGTTGTGGCCTCTGCGCCCGGAAAGCGCGTCGGTAGTGATACTAAAATAACCGACCTTCTCTATAAATGCTATGCGCTTGCATATAACGAGGAGGATATTACCGATGTTTTCAATGAAATAAAGCAAAGATATATTGATATCATAAACGATCTTGATATTGATCTCGATCTTACTGAGTCATTTGAGAAGATCCGTATGTCTCTACTTCATAACTCAGGACGCGACTATATCGCATCCAGGGGAGAGTATCTTAATGCTAAGATACTGGCTAAGTATCTTGGCTTCAGCTTCATTGACGCAAAGAAGGTTATTTTCTTTAACGAGGACGGTACATTCAACGCTGAAAAGACCAACGACGTTATGAGGGAAGCTCTTGCCAATGTTGAGTATGCCGTTATCCCCGGCTTCTACGGCAGTATGCCTAACGGAACTATCAAGACCTTCTCAAGAGGCGGATCGGATATCACCGGCTCGATAGTAGCACGTGCAGCATCTGCAACTCTCTACGAGAACTGGACAGACGTTTCCGGCTTCCTTATGGCTGATCCAAGAATTATCGACAATCCCAAGCCCATCAAGACTATTACATATAAGGAGCTTCGCGAGCTTTCCTATATGGGCGCGACCGTTCTTCATGAGGATTCGATATTCCCGGTTAGATATTCTAAAATTCCGATAAATATCAGAAACACCAACCGTCCTGAGGATAACGGAACCTTTATCGTACCCGAAACCGATGATATGGGCGAATATGTTATTACAGGAGTTGCCGGAAGAACCGGATTCTCCAGCATTACTATAGAGAAGGCGATGATGAATCTTGAGCTCGGTCTTGGCCGTAAGGTCCTTCAGGTGCTTGAGGAGAACGGTATATCATTTGAGCATTTTCCCTCGGGCATTGATACTATGACTGTCATCGTATCAACAAAGACTCTCTCCGAAAAGCGGGGCGACGTCCTTGCCGGCATTTGCAAGAATGTAAATCCTGAGAACGTTTTCGTTGAGGATAATATGGCACTTCTTGCTGTTGTCGGCCGCGGAATGGTTAAGGCGAAGGGAACTGCTGCGCGCATTTTCACCTCTCTTGCTAAAGCAAACGTGAACATTCGTATGATCGACCAGGGATCCAGCGAGCTTAATATCATTATTGGTGTTGATGCGAATGATTACATTACAGCTCTTAAGGCAATTTATGATGAATTTGTAAAATAAAAATTGATCACGGCAGGGAAGTATAAGCCTTGCCGTGAATTTTATAAATATAGTTTTTTTCGTCGGTAAAGCAGGGAACTCCCAATTTGAAACTTCCCTATGAATTTCCATTTAATATTATCGTTTCATCAGAAATATTTAAATATGGACCTTTATTCCAATGGCAATAATCCCCCGATAACTAATATTTACTTCAGTGAATAATAGACCATTTCCCCGAAAATGGCCAAAGAGGGAATAAAAGAGATATATCTTAAATTATACAAAATGAAAGTTTTGTATAATACAGGGAAGAAAAAAGACAATATAAAGAAGTTTTGCCTCGTTTTATGTATTATTTTTTTATATTTTTAATATTTTGTATGTAGTTATGTTTTTTTATTTTATATGTAATTATCCTTGATCTAAGTTTTTGCATTTGTGGTTTATTTGCGCTGATATGCTTTGATTACATATTTATATTGAGAAACTGTATTCAGCAAAAAACTTGTTTTATATATTTATTAAACGTAGATTTGTACAAATAACATTACACCTATACGGTTGTATTAAATGGCATAATATTGTTGAGTATTTTATTAATCGTATTTCAGTACAATATTTAATTATAAAAATGGATTCTTACAAATATCAAAAAGCTCTTGAAATTATCAAAGATAAATAGTATAATTAATATAAAAAAGGGGCAGGGTACTTCCCTACCTTCCCCTGCCTTTTTATTTGTAAGTCCCCGGCTTTACGCGTTTTTGAAGATATTTTCTTCTCGTTGCCTCGCCTCCGCGAAGGTGACGCTGGGATTTATTATGCTCAAGTATCTCCTTTACCGAACGATAAAGCGCCGGATTTATATATTTGAGCTTGTATGTAAGATCCTTATGTACAGTGCTTTTACTCACGCCGAAATGTATTGCGGCCGAGCGTACAGTTGCGCCGGTTTCTATAACATATTCAGCAAGCAACTCACATCGCTCTCTCCTGAATGCATCAGTCATAATCAACCTCCAATGACTCTGATTAATAAAATATATGAAAGTGACTATCAAATAATGCAAAAAGAAGAATTAAAATTCAAGGATTCTACCGTGTTTGAAGGAATGACGTCAATCCGTGCAATTCTTCGCGGAATAGACGCAGGAGTAAACGACCGTAGGATAAATAAAATTCTTTACGATAAATGTAAAATTAAAAAAATATCAAAAGACGTAGGATATCTTAAGGCAGTTTCTGAAAAGTATGGATATAACGTAATTGAGGCAACCAGCGGGGAGCTTGAAGAATTAACTCTTGGAAATTCTCACGGCGGCCTCGTTGCTCTAACCGAAGCAAGGACTCTTCCCTACCTGACCGACACTTCCCCGATCAGCCCGAACGGCTTTTACGTTATGATCGAGGGAATCGAGGATCCCTATAATTTCGGTTATTCCTTGCGTTCGCTTTATGCTATGGGTTGCTCGGGTGTGATTCTCACCGAGAGAAACTGGATGAGTGCTGCGGGAGTAGTTGCGAGAAGCTCCGCAGGAGCCTCTGAGCTTTTTATAATGTACAAAGCCGCACCTACGGAGTGTGTGCGCATATTTAAGGATAAAGGATACAAGATACTTTGTGCAGACGAGAATACAAATAATGTTCTAGGTGAATGCGAGTTAAAAACGCCGCTTTTGCTTATCGTTGGCGGTGAGAAACGTGGAATATCAAGGTCGGTTATTGAAAGCGCTGATTTGCTTGTAAAAATCGATTACGCAAGAGACTTCCGCGCTTCCCTGTCTGCTGCTTCTGCTACTACTATGTTTGCCTACGAGATAGCAAGACAGAACGACTTAAAGCGACTTTAAAATAAATTTGCCACCCTCTTGATTGAAGGTGGCATTTTTTTAGTTATTGCGACCGCAGCCGCAGTTTCCTCCGCCGCGTACGGTAGGTTCGTTCACGCATTCCACTCCCCTGAACTGAGAGGTAGGAAAGGCGATGGTCCTGAAGAGCGAGCAGGGATTGTCGTCGTTGGTTGCTGCGTTGCATTCCTTGTCAGGCACGCTGTAATCGGTTGCCTGAATGAGAAGCTGGGCGGGACGAACAATTCTGATTACCGAGAAGATTCCGAAGGAAACGAGAAGTCTCGGCCCCGTTGTGTTTATAACAAGCTCCTCGCAGAAGCAGTTTCTTACGCCCTCGGGAATATCCGAATAGTCCGTGCAGGCACAAGGGCAGTTGCAATCGGTAACCTTCGTACCAAGGACGATAGGCTCTACCGTTTCAACTACTGCAACCGGATCATTTGTTCCAACGTTATTCATATTACAACCGCGGCAATAGTCATTAAGAGGACCGGAGGTAAAGGTTACCGCCCTACCCTCGCCGCCGTACAAGATCACGTCCTTTTCAAGAGTTGCAAGACCCTTGAAGGTGACGCTTCTGCCAACCGCAACACAGGCTTCAAATTCAACCTCGATGTAATAACGTACGGTTACCTGATAAAAACCGCGGTTAAAGGGAACCTCATCTACGCCAACGTATGCCCAAAGGAGCTGAGCCTTGCGAGTTCTGACGTTTGTAGAGTTTGCAAGAATTTCCTCTCCGGAACAGGTGAGATAAACTCTCGTATCTTCGAAACAGTCTCTATCACGGCAACTGTCGAGGACTCTCTTAGTGTCTATGCATACCGTGCCGTTGCCACAGTTCTGACTCTGGCCCTGACCCTGGGTAACGAGGGATGCGTTTCTGTTTTCATGCATTGTTTTGACCATTCCTTATGCAATAATTATTACTTTAACAGCCACAGATCATATAATCTATGCCTCGATATTATTGTATGAGAATGCGCCTAAATAAGTGAAAATCCCACGGACCATAGATCCGTGGGATAAAAATGTGAATAATTGAATTAAGTTAAGCGTAAGCCTTGATGCCCTCGGGACACTCCTCAACCGCGATGGAAGCTGTCATAACAAGGTTAACCTCAGCAGTGATCTTCTCAAGCTTAACGAGCATCTTCTCAAAAGCCTCGTTGTCATTACCAACGATCTTAAGCGCGGAGTCAACGAAGATATCGGTGATATCCGAGTTAGATGCAAGAATGCCGGCGATGAAGCCGTAAAGAGCTTCAGCATCAGTTACAGAATATGCGTCTGTATCAATAAGTCTTGCTTTATATGTAATATCGTGGATAAGCTTATCGCCCTTCTCGATGCAAACAACGTTTCCCTTGGACTCGCTAACAGCATTGTTTACCATATCAATAAGAGTTTTGGTTTTTCCGGAGCCTTTGCCGCCGATGAATAATTTTATCATTTTAGTATTCCTCCTGTATTTTGAGATATCATCTCACTATTTACATTTTACACCAAAACAGAATAAAATGCAATAGTAAATTTATATTTTTATCTTCTGATTATTTATTTTGTAAAAAATATACAAGAAATTATGTGCATTATTTACCCGAAATTCTCGCTTCAAGGGTAGATTTCATATCCTCATATCCGGGTTTACCGAGAAGTGCAAACATATTTTTCTTATAAGCCTCAACGCCGGGCTGATCAAAGGGATTAACTCCAAGGAGATATCCGGACATTGCGCAAGCGAACTCAAAGAAGTAAATAAGGTAGCCGAGAGAGTATGCGCTTCTATCCTCAACCTCAAGAAGAATGTTGGGAACGCCGCCATCGTTGTGTGCGATTAAAGTTGCGGTCATTGCAGTCTTATTGACGTAATCAAGCTCACGTCCGGAGATGAAGTTAAGGCCGTCAACGTTTGCAGGATCGTCGGGAATAACGAAGCTTGCGCCGGGATCTTTAACGCTGATGACGGTTTCGAAGAGGTTTCTCTGCCCCTCCTGAATGTACTGACCGAGAGAGTGGAGGTCGGTGGAGAAGATAACGGATGCGGGGAAAATTCCCTTTCCGTCCTTGCCCTCGCTCTCACCGTAAAGCTGCTTCCACCACTCGTTAAACATAAGCAGATAGGGCTCGTAGCCTACAAGGATTTCAGTGGATTTTCCCTTTCTGAGAAGCGCGTTACGGATAACCGCGTATCTAAGAGCTGTATTATCGTCAATATCATCGCTTGCAAAGGCTGTCATTGCGTCAGATGCGCCCTGCATAAGTTGGTCAATATCAATTCCGGCGCAAGCTATAGGAAGAAGGCCTACTGCGGTAAGCACAGAGTATCTGCCGCCAACGTCGTCCGGAACCACGAAGGTCTCATATCCTGCCGCATCAGAGAAGCTCTTAAGAGTTCCGCGGGCCTTGTCGGTGGTAACGAAGATACGCTCCTTAGCTCCGGCCTCGCCGTACTTTTTAGTAAGAAGAGACTTGAATACCCTGAAGGCGATTGCAGGCTCGGTAGTTGTTCCCGACTTAGAGATAACGTTTACCGAAATGTCCTTGCCCTCGCAAATCGAAAGGAGCTCGGTAAGCGCCGTGGGAGAGATATTGTTGCCGGCAAAGTAGATGTCCGGAGTGTCCTTCTTAAGATTGTTGTAAAGAGGGCTCTTAACGAACTCGATAGCCGCGCGAGCTCCGAGATAAGAGCCGCCGATACCGATAACTACAAGGATGTCGGAATTCTGCTTTATTTTTTCTGCCGCAATTTTAATTCTTGCGAATTCTTCTTTATCATAATTTTCAGGAAGCTTTACCCATCCGTGAAAGTCGTTGCCTGCACCCTTGCCGCTGACGAGCAGATCGTGTGCAACCTTTGCCTGCGATCCAAGGTACTCGATCTCGTGAGGCGCTACAAAACCGGAAAGGAATTTTTCGTTTAATTTAACGCTCATTTTTTATCCATCCTTATTTTAAAATTAATTTTAAAAACATTATACTATATAAATCATTTATTTTCAAGTATTTTTTATAAATTTATCCGCAAACGATTTTTTTAAGAATTCGTCCGTATATCTCTGCAAGTGTTATCTTACTGACATCCTCATTTGCTAATATATCGCTTTTCCCTATCTGCTCGTCACCGATCTTATAGATTATACTGCCGAGTACGTCGCCCCTTGATATAGGAGCAGAAATGCTTTCTGGAATATCATAAATAAGCTCTATTTTCGAAAGCGCGGTCTTATCGACTACGCAGGAAAAGCGGCTTGAATATAAAGGAACACTGTCAGAAACACCGCCAAGTACAGTTGCATTTTCGATAAAGCGCTCACCCGACTCATAAAGTGCGTAATTTGCAAATCCATAGTCAAGAAGCATTTTGGCCGCCTGATTACGCTGATCTCTTGTCTCGGCACCCATTACCACGGCGATAAGCTGCATATTTCCCCGCTTTGCCGTTGCGCTGACGCAATATCCGGCCTTATCCGTAGAGCCGGTTTTAAGTCCGTTGCAGCCGTCGTAGTAGCGCACAAGTCTGTTCGTGTTGGTGAGAGTGAATTCTCCGTTTCTTATGGTGTCCTGCCATATTGAGCTATATTTCAGGATCAGCTCGTGCTTTATCAGCTCTCTTGACATTAAGGCGATATCAGCGGCACAGCTGTAATGATTGGTAGTAGTATCGTCAAGGCCGGTGACGTTCTCAAAAGAGCTGTTTTTCAATCCAAGCTCTGCAGCACGTGCATTCATAAGCTTAACGAAAGAGCTCTCGCTTCCCGCGGTAAGCTCTGCAAGAGCGACGGATGCGTCGTTTCCGCTTGCGATAACAGTAGACTTTATCAGCTCCTCAACGGTAATCCGCTCGCCCTCTTCAAGAAAGACCTGGCTTCCGCCCATTGATGCAGCCTTTGCGCTCACCGTAACTGTATCCGAAAGCTTGAACTTCCCGGCGTCGAGTGCCTCCATAACCAAAAGAAGAGTCATTACCTTTGTTACTGATGCGGGCGAGGCTGCTTTAAACTCGTTGTGTGCATATAGGACCTTTCCCGTAGTTGCCTCGCATAGATACGCGCCGCCAAGCTCAATATCAAGGTCAAGATTTGCCTCGGAATAAAATCCATCAATTACTGCCGTGTTTTTTCCTTTGTTTTCTGCGAAAACAGGCACACACATAAGCATCGATATAGCGAAAATAAGTAAGATTGATATTGTCTTTTTCATATTTACCTCCCGAAGGTTTTTTTTAATTATATTAATCAAGGGTGGCATTTTATAAACTTTTCAAAAACTTTTCGAAAATTTCTTGTTTTTTCTCGCAAAATATGTTATCATATATTGTATTTCAAAGGAGGTTTTACCTTGAAAAATAGAGAAAAAAGCAAAGCGTTGAAACTTTCCTCCTTTACTCTTGACGGTAAAGGAATCAGCAAAAAAAAGACTAAGAGTGAATCAGGACTCTCGAGATTTTTTATATCCTTTAAGGATAATTTCAATAAAATTCTGCTTGTGAACATAATTATGGTTCTCGGCAACCTACCATTCCTCTTTATTATCGCGGTTCTTTCGGGATACACTAGAGAAGCGGCCTATCTTCCGACCAGCGACCTGTTTCAAAATCTTAACGGTATTTTCATGATTGAGGATCCATCTCCCTTCCAGATGTCGCTGTTTGCTCTCGAAGGACTTCCCAATCAGGTGCTTGTAAATACCACGCTTACATACGTATTTATAGGAATTGGAGCACTGACTCTTTTTACTTTTGGTCTTGTCAACGTTGGAACGGCCTATGTTCTGCGTAATATGGCCATGGGCGAACCGGTGTTCGTATGGAGCGACTTCTGGTATGCTGTAAAGCGCAACTGGAAGCAGGCGCTTCCCTTTGGCGTAATCGATGCGCTTATCAACCTTATTCTTATCTTCAACGTATATACTACACTCTCAAACGGTGACTTCCTTACCTCGCTTATGTTCTGGGGCAACTTAATTCTGATAGTTCTCTACTTCTTTATGAGATGCTACATATACGTTCAGATGGTCACCTTCAAGCTTACTGTGTTTAAAATCATAAAGAACTCGCTAATTTTTGCCATGCTGGGGCTTAAGAGAAACTTTATGGCTCTTCTCGGTTGCCTTATTCTTATCCTCCTTGAGGTACTGTTTATCTTCAGTGCCGGGGGAATTCTCGTTTCCCTTGGCGTTGCGCTTCCTCTTGCGATAATGTTCTCTCTGATGGCTTACATGAAGGTTTACGCCTCATATTTCAAAATCAAGGAAGTGATGATCGATCCCTATAAGGCAGAGCATCCCGAGGAATTTGCTGTAGAGCATTCTGCTGACGAGGAGGTTATTATGCACGATGACGTTACCGAGGCCGAGCGACTTGAGGAAATAAAGCAAAGAAACGGTATAACATAAATATTTTAAGGACGGCTCGTTAATGAACCGTCCTTTATTATTGCTATTTTGCAGTAAGTTCGTCGAGTGTTCCAAAGCTATATCCCATTTTGCGCCATTCTGCTATAAGAGTCGGAAGTATCTCGGCATTGGTGGAAGAGTTCGGATGGAAAAGAATAACGGCACCGTTATGGGTATTATCGAGCACCTTTTTCATCGCTCGTTTCGGGTCGGGTTGGCGGCCATTATCCCAATCGTCGTAGGCAAAGCTCCAAAATATAGTCTTATATCCAAGCTTTTGGAGTATTTTCAACGACTCAACGCTATATTTTCCCTCAGGGAAGCGGAAATATTTTGCCATTTCCCTGCCTGTTTTTTCCTCGTAGATCTTCTCAAGCGCCGTCAGATTTTTCGCGATCTCTTCCTCCGAGGCAGCCGAAAGATCCTTGTGGTTCTTCGTGTGGTTACAAACGAGATGTCCTTCCTCAGCCATACGGCAAACAAGGTCGGTGTTCTTTAAAATAAGATTATCGAGGATAAAAAATGCGGCAGAAACCTTCTCTTCCTTCAGTACGTTGAGAATCTTCTCTATATTTCCATTTTCATATCCCGCGTCAAAGGTGAGGTAGAGTTTCTTTTCTTTACCGTTGTCTGAACATTTATCGTCAATATAGTAAGCGTCATACTCCCTTATTTCATCAGCGTTACCGGGGAAACCGGGTCTTTCGTTTTTGTTCCTTTTTATATACCAATTACAACTGCCTTCTGCCGAGACGGAAAAGGTAATCGCGGAAAGGCTCAAAGTTAAAATCATCAATAAAATGAGCGTTTTTTTAATATATTTCATCATACACCTTTAAAGAAGTTTTTTTAGTTATCATTTGCAGGTGCAAAAAAAATAATGAAGGTAAAAAAAGGGACTGTTACCAAGTAACAGTCCCTTTGCAAATAATAATTACTTATACTTGCGCTTTCTTGCAGCCTCAGCCTTCTTCTTGCGCTTAACGCTGGGCTTTTCGTAATGCTCTCTCTTACGAAGCTCGGTCATGATACCGGACTTTACGCACTGTCTCTTGAAACGACGAAGTGCGTTGTCGAGAGTCTCATTCTCTTTAACTCTGATTTCTGCCATCTTTATTCCCCTCCCTTCGCTTTGCAAAGAGATAAAATCTCAAAATTTTTACTTGATTATTATAATTTATTTTCAGCTGTTTGTCAATAGCAATTCACAAAAAACTTAAAAAAAATTAAAATTATTTATAATTTTTGCATCCTTGCGGCCGTAACTGTATTCTGAAGAAGCATCGTAATGGTCATAGGACCAACGCCGCCGGGTACGGGAGTTATCATAGATGCTACCGCGCTTACGCCTTCAAAAGCCACGTCACCCACAAGCTTACCATCAGCACCACGGTTGATACCGACATCAATAATAACGGCACCGGGCTTTACCATATCGGCTTTAAGAAACTCTTTTCTGCCAACCGCAACGACGATTATATCCGCCTCGCGGCAAATTTCCAAGATACCGCGCGTTTTCGAGTGACAAACAGTCACGGTGCCATTCCTTTCAAGAAGCAGCAAGGCCATAGGCTTGCCGACAATATTGCTTCTGCCTATAACGACGCATCTCTTTCCCTCAACTGTGACATTATAGTAATCAAGAAGTGCCATAATGCCTGCCGGAGTACAAGGAAGAAAGCTATAATCGCCTATCATAATTCTTCCCACGTTCTCGGGATGGAAAGCGTCAACGTCCTTCTTAGGATCGATGCGGTTGATAACCGCGCTCTCATTAATATGCTTTGGCAAAGGAAGCTGGACAAGTATACCGTTTACACTTTCGTCACGGTTAAGCTCGTCAATTTTAAAGAGCAACTCCTCTTCGGAAATAGAAGCGGGAAATTCTATCTGATATGAAGTGATACCGACCTCAAGGCATGCCTTATGCTTGTTTCTGACGTAGACGGCCGATGCGGGATCGTCACCGACCACTATTACAGCAAGACCCGGAGCTCTACCCTCTGCAGTTTTAAAATCTGAAACATCGCGGGCGATCTGCTCACGAATCTTAGCCGATACAATTTTACCGTTTATAATTTCTGCCATAGTTTATCAATCGTTTTTGTCGTTTTCGGAATTATTATCATTGTTGTCATCATTAGACTTTTCTTTACTGAAAAGACCTTTAATCTTAACGATAAGCTGGTTTTCTGACTTCTCTGACTTTTCATTCTTTCCCTCTGCGGGAGCCTTGTAATAAAGGGGCTTGGTAGGCTTTTTGATTGCGAAAACGATAAGTAAAACGAGGCAAATGACGAAGATAACGGCTGCCAGAGCCTGCGAGGTTCTGATATCAGTGCCGGGAATGTAAAGGCTGTCGGTGCGAAGTCCTTCAATAAACATTCTGCCAAAGCCATACCAACCGAAGATAAGGAGTATCAGCTGACCGTCGTACTTCTTGCCAATAAACTTTATAAATAGATAAACAAGAAGAACGCCCAATAAATTCCAAAGCGATTCGTAAAGGAAGGTGGGATGAACGTACAGAAGATCACCGCCGGTAAGAGAATTCTGAAGCCCCATACGGCAGAACCAGTCTGTCTCATAACCGAAAGCCTCGCCGTTCATAAAGTTACCCCATCTGCCTATACCCTGAGCGAGAAGAACGCCGGGAGCAACGCAGTCTCCGAAGGCGAAGAAGTTAATTTTTTTGAAATATGATACGACAAGAACCGTTATCGCACCCGCAATGATACCGCCGTAGATTGCAAGACCGCCCTCCCAGATTTTCATTGCGTCCCACAATGTATCATATTGATCAAGCTCGGAGAGCACGTAATATAACCTTGCACCGATAACACCGAAAGGAATGGTAAAGAGCGCGTAGTCGATAACGTCGTCAATTGTAACACCGATCTTCTTCGACTGTACGATAGTGTAGGCAATGCAGCAGATCATACCGAAAGTGATAAGAAGCGCATACCATGCAATATCTCTACCGAAAACAGTAAATGCTACGCTGTCAACCGAGAATTCGCCAATGCCAAGTCCCGGGAAGGAAATTTTGGAGATTCTTAACATAATTTACTCCTTTAATTTATATAATATTTTTTATCAATCACGTCCTGAATAGTGATTTTATTGAGCTTATTTGCAAGCTCAATGCTGATAATATCAAAAATATGATGATAATCGCAGGCAGACTTATCACAGTTAAGTGAGCAGCCTTCGCTGCCATCAAGGCATCTTGCAATTGCTATGGGGCCGTCGATAAGCTCTATGACCTGCTTTAAAGTAATCTTATCAGCCGCCATTTTTAATCTATATCCGCCGTTTACGCCCTTATATGACTGAACCAATTCACCTTGTACAAGCTTATGCAATATCTTAAGAGTAAAACGAAGAGTTACAGATGTATCCGCAGAGATGGTCTTGGCGTCGGTTATACTCTTATAGCCTGCCATAACCGTCAGTATTCTTAACGCGTAATCTGATTCAAGAGTAATTCTCATCTTTTCTCCTCTCTGCCGATAAAGAAGTCGGAGTGCGATTGTGGCGCACTCCACTATTCCATAATAATTTATTTGTTGTTTTTGTGCTTATCGAGAATATTGTGTATCTTCTTCGACTGATTAAGAAGATGGCTGATCGTTCTGTCGTGGTTGAGAGTATCTACAATGTATGCAACGTACTTGCACATATTAACCTCTGTGTACCACTCTCTCGAAAGAAGCTCGGGAGTTCTGTATACAAGGTTGGTGGTGAATATCTGATCGATCAGTCCGTCACTATTTGCTTTATCTATCTTATCGAGACCGTTGCAGAAAAGACCAAAGGTAGCGAAAACGAATATACGCTTTGCGCCCTTTTCTTTAAGCTGCTTTGCAACGTCGATAACAGAGTCGCCGGAGGAGATCATATCGTCAACGATAATAACGTCCTTATCCTTAACGTCTCTGCCAAGGTACTCATGAGCAACGATAGGATTCTTTCCATCAATGATAACGGAATAATCGCGTCTCTTATAGAACATACCAAGGTCGATACCCATAACCGACGAGTAGTACATACACTTAACCATACCGCCCTCATCAGGGGATATTATCATAGTTTTATCGGGGTCGATCTCGATGTCGGGGTACTTACGTACCATAGCCTTTATCATCTGATAGCTGGAGCGAACGTCCTCAAATCCGTGAAGAGGAATGGAGTTTTGAACTCGTGGATCGTGTGCATCAAAGGTAATAATATTGGTTACTCCCATATTGGTAAGCTCCTGAAGTGCAAGAGCACAGTCGAGCGATTCTCTGCCCGCTCTCTTATGCTGTCTGCCCTCGTAGAGCATAGGCATAATAACGCTGATTCTTCTTGCCTTACCTCCGATAGCTCCGATAATTCTCTTGAGATCCTGAAAATGATCGTCGGGACTCATAGGAACGGTTTGTCCATACATATTATATTTTACGCCGTGATTGAAGACGTCGCATATAATATAAACGTCATTACCTCTGAGAGACTGTTGTATAGTTCCCTTTCCCTCACCGCTGCCAAAACGTGGGCAATGAGCATCTACAAGGAAGCTGCCGTCGTTGTCATGGTGGCGCCATTCCTTGAGATAATAATCAACCTGATTTACGAAATCCTCGCAGCCGCGCATACCGATTACACTGAGTTCTCCGTATAAAGTGTCCTTCATTCTTTTTGCTCCATACATTATTTTCTTTTCCCTGAATGAACGTTAAATTAAAAGTACACTATCGTTTTTGGCTTTATACGCCCCTTAAAAAACGCAAAATTACATTAATGAACATTCTTCAGCAATTACATTATAAAACAAAATTCGCGACTTGTCAATAAATATATAATAAGTTATCTAAAAAATATACAAGTGAGGTATAATTATATGCTTGAATCACAAGGTACACTGCGTATTCGTACCTATACGGCAGGCGGCGCACTTCCCGTCTCGGGAGCGCTGGTACGGATTACCGGAGCCGAGGAGGACAACAGATTCGTCGCCTATACACTGACTACAGACAGAGACGGCCTTACTCCGGTTATAATTCTGCCTGCTCCCGCGGCTAATTACTCTCTTGCTCCCGATCCTGCCGAGCAGGCCTACTCTGTTTACGATGCAGAGATCTCAGCAACGGGATATATGACAAAAAGGATAAACGGACTTACAGTTTTTTCGGGAGTTGACTCGGTGCAGCTAGTAAATTTGATACCTGTTTCGGATTATAATATAAATCAAATTCCAAGAGGTAATATTAATACCACCATCCCCGAAAATGAAGATCTTAATTAGGAGAAAGCTATGCCAGAACCAAGAATACCCGAACAGATCGTAGTACATCTCGGCGCGCCGGATTCGGACGCAATGAATGTAACAGAGAGCTTTGCCGACTATATAAAAAACGTGGCGTCAAGCGAGATATACCCAACGTGGCCTGAGGAGGCGCTAAGAGCTAATATTCTTGCACAAATCTCCGTTGCGCTTAACAGAGTTTACACCGAATTTTACCGTAGCAGAGGCTATAATTTCGACATTACCTCCTCTCCTGCGTACGACCAGACTTACGTATACGGCCGTGATATCTTTTCGAACATTTCCGAGATTGTTGACGAGATATTCAACAGCTACATAAGGAGGAGAGATTTTATAGAGCCTCTTTTCGCAGAGTTCTGCGACGGTGTTGAGGTTAACTGCAACGGACTTGAGCAATGGGGGAGCGTTGAGCTGGCAGAACAGGGGCTTAACGCCTTCTCCATACTGCAAAGATATTACGGAAACGACATCGTGCTTGAGGAAAACGTTCCTGTAGAGAATTTCAGCGAAAGCGCTCCTGCGGTAACCCTGAGAGAGGGAGATACCGGACGCGACGTCGAGCTTATACAAAGAAAGCTTAACAGAATTTCAGCAAACTTCCCGGGAATTCCGAAAATTTATCCTGCCGACGGCTTTTTCGGTCCTTCCACAACCGATGCGGTAAGAAAATTTCAAGAGGTGTTTGACCTTGAAGATGACGGTCTTGTCGGCAGGGCTACTTGGAATCAGATACAGTTTATATATAACGCTGTTAAGAGGCTTTATGCTGTAAATTCCGAGGGACTTCGAATAACCGACGTTACAACGCGATATACCGAAACTCTTTCGGAAGGATCAAGCGGCGAGGGTGTTCTTACGATACAGTATTACCTAAGCTATATTGCCCTCTTTGTTCCGACGGTAATTGCCGCCGCGATGGACGGTTCCTTCGGACCTGCAACGACTAATGCCGTAAGGTCCTTCCAGCGTACCTACGGTCTGCCGGAAACAGGCGAAGTCGACCGTGCAACGTGGGATAGAATGGAGAACGTATATTACGATATCGTATCAGAGATCGATTATGAATTTTACGGCGGACGCATTCTTCCCTTTCCAGGACGTGTGCTTCGCGAAGGGATTGAGGGGAATGACGTAAGAGTTCTTCAGGAATACCTTAATTATATATCAAACACATATCCCGAAATTTCGAGGGTAAGCGTTGACGGTGTTTTCGGTCCTTCAACCGCAGAGCAGGTTCGGCAGTTCAAGCAACTATTTGACCTTCCCGGCGATCCCGACAGAGTCAACGCGCCCGTATGGAACTCCATTGCCGATATTTACGACGACCTTTATAACGGAGCGTCGGTAAACGAGGGACAATATCCCGGATATGAGATATCATAGAGGAGGCAAATATGTACAAAGTGTATGATAAGCAGGAGGCGGTAAGACAGGTTCAGCTGTATCTTGCTGCAGTTGAGGACGGTAGGATTTACGTTGCACCTACCGGTGTTTTTGATGAAAATACCAGACTTTCGGTAATAAGCTTTCAGAATATGCGCGGTCTTGAGCCGACCGGAATAGTTGATAAGGAGACATTTGATCTGCTTTACCTTGAATATGTTAACTCCGGTAAAAGGAATCTTTTATACGCAACACACGGTTCATTTATCAGCTTTCCCCTCTTACGCGGTCAAAGGTCCGATTCAATGATGCAAATAAACAGAATGCTTGCTGCTCTTCTTAACTATTACGGCTTTAGTCATAATTTGCGCGATAGCAATTTTTACAGCGATGAGACCTCTTCAGCAGTGAAAATAATGCAAAGGATATATTTACTGCCCGATTTGAATTTGATCGACGAGGATTTTTATATAGCAATGTTCAGAGATTACGACTCTATAGTAAGGAAAACCGGCAATTTTAATTAAGCTGAGTATTTTATTTTCAGGCGGGAATAATTATCCAAGATAATAAAAACACGTCAAGCGAGGAAAGGAACTCTAACGATCATGGGCAATAATTTCACAGGAAAGGCGGAAAATGCGCTTAACAAGGCCGTTAAGCTTGCAGAGGAATACGGTCATACTTATATTGGAACCGAGCACGTATTACTTGCTCTTGCTGATGACGAGACCTCCTGCGCCTCGATACTTTTAAAGAAAAATAAAATCAGCAAGGAAAGAATTGCATCTGCAGTAAAAGAGTATTCGGGCATTGGAACTGCAAGCCGTCTTACGTCGAAGGATACGACTCCAAAGTGCAGAAGGCTGCTTGAAAACTCCTATAAAATTGCTAAAAAATATTCCTCTGACAAGATTGGAACCGAGCATTTGCTGCTTGCTATTCTCGATGAAAAAGAATGCGTTGCGTCAAAAATCCTAACAAAAATCGAGGCAGACCAGGTCGGACTGAAAGATAGTATTATAGTATTCCTAAGAACCGCTGACAAAAGCGTTGTATTTGCCGAGCCTGTACTTGAAGCAAGCATTCCGAACCTTACGAAATACGGCAGAAATGTGACGGCTCTCGCAGGAAGAGGCGAGCTTGATCCGGTGATTGGCCGTGACAAGGAAACCGACAGAGTTATCAGAATCCTTTCCCGCAGAAGCAAGAACAATCCCTGCCTTATCGGAGAGGCCGGGGTTGGCAAGACAGCAATAATCGAAGGACTAGCAACAAGAATATCCGAAGGCAGAGTTCCATCAGGACTAATAGGAAAAACTATAATTTCCCTAGATCTAACTTCAATGGTTGCGGGTGCAAAATATCGCGGAGATTTCGAGGAGCGAATAAAGAATATAATGTTAGAGGCGTCAAAAAACAAGTCTGTTATTCTCTTTATCGATGAAATACACACTATCGTAGGCGCTGGATCTGCCGAGGGAGCTATTGACGCGGCAAATATAATGAAGCCGGAGCTCGCGAGAGGAGATATACAGCTGATTGGTGCGACAACCCTTGCAGAGTACAGAAAATTTATCGAAAAGGATGCAGCACTTGAAAGAAGATTTCAGCCGGTGCTTGTAGAAGAACCAAGCGTCGAGGCTACCGTCGACATTTTAATGGGGCTTAAAACACGCTACGAGAGCCATCATCAAATTAAAATTGAAAAATCAGCTATTGACTCGGCGGCAAAGCTTTCTGAAAGGTTTATCCAGGATCGTTTTCTCCCCGATAAAGCGATAGATGTGTTAGACGAAGCCTGCGCGATGGCAAACGTTATGCACGGCTATGAAAGCGAAAAAACAAGAAATCTCAGAGAAAAGATACGGCAGATTGGCTCGGATAAGAAAAGTGCGGTTAACTCAAGAGACTTTGAGCTTGCCGTAAATTTAGGCGAGCTTGAAAAGCTGTACACATCGGAGCTTAGCGAGGAGATATCAAGGATAAGGTCTCTCGGCCGATCCGTGGTTACTGACAAAGAGATAATAAACGTAATCAACGAGATGACGGGGATTGACGTGCGTAAAAGCGAGATAAATCAGGGCGAAAGCATTCGTGCACATCTGTCCGAGTCGGTCATTGGCCAAAGTGAAGCGATCGATGCAGTTACTAAAGCGGTAACAAGAAGCTTTGCAGGTATAAATGCGCCCGATCGACCAAAGGGCGTCTTTCTTTTCCTCGGGGAAAGCGGCGTTGGAAAGACCGAGCTTGCACGAGCCTTGGCAAAAGAGTTGTTTTGCTCTGCCGAAGCTCTTATTCGTTATGATATGTCCGAATATTCCGAAAGCTTTTCCGTGTCCAAGTTGATAGGTTCGGCGCCGGGATACGTTGGCTACGACGATCAAAATTCAGCTCTAGAAAGAATACGAAAACATCCCTATTCTATAGTCTTGCTTGACGAAATAGAAAAGGCTCACCCTGATGTTCTTTCGATTTTTCTTCAAATTTTTGATACAGGAATACTCACCGATGCCACAGGACGAAAAATCAACTTCCGCAATTCCTATATAATTATGACGTCAAATATCGGCGCTGATAACTTCAGAAGGGATAAGGGACTTGGATTTATGACTTCTGACAAGGGGAGATCTATTAGAGAAAATCTTAAGGAGAATTTCAAAGAAGAGTTTATAAATCGAATTGACGAAATTATTTTATTCTCTCCGCTTGATAAATCTGCCCTAAAAGAAATTGCTAAAAACAAAATTTCAGATGTTTTAGAGCGAGTAAATCAGTGCGATATTAATGTTAAGATAAGCGATGAAGTTTATGAGTATCTTGTAGATCTTGTAAAGGATAACCGAGGATTTGGCGCAAGACCGCTTATTCGTCTTATTGTTTCTAAGATTGAAAACAAGCTTGCCGATATGATAGTCAGCGGCCTTCTAAAAAGGGGCGATATGGTAAGCATTTTCGTCAATAATAATGAAATATCCTGCGAAAAGGCCTGTCTTGTTCTTAAGGGATCGTAATTTAACTAAAAAAACCGAGCATAATGCTCGGTTTTTCTAATATGGGGTGAGATATGGTGATTCGTGGCGACGACATATTGGATCATAGCCCGTCGCCCGAAGTTTTTCACAAAAAACTTCTCTCGCACAAAGCCGTTCTTCGGAGATTAGTTATTTATCTTCTGCGCTTCAATGGGTTCTCATCCACATTATCTCATAAAAAAAGACCATCATTTGACGGTCTTTTTATTCTGGGGTGAGATATGGGATTCGAACCCAC
>SVTZ01000008.1 GCA_015063525.1 Oscillospiraceae bacterium | reverse complement strand
TCATACCGTTTGTAACGATGCCTCCCTCTTCACTTGCGGCAGCGACAACACTTCCGCCGGGACACATACAGAAGCTGTAAACGCTTCTGCCGCCCTTTAGGTGAGTCACAAGATGGTAGCTTGCCGCACCAATGCCATCGGGCGGATTATCGCCATACATAAGGCGGTCGATATACTCTCTCGGATGCTCGATACGAAGTCCGATTCCAAAGCCCTTTGCCTGAAGTCTTGCGCCCGACTCCTTCAGCATAGAAAAGACGTCGCGTGCGCTGTGCCCGGTGGCGAGGATAAGGTCTCTAGTGTCGAATTTCAGCCTCTCGCAATTTCTCTCACAGTTCGCGCCGATAAGCCGTCCGTCAGCGATTTCAAGCGACACCAGCCGTGTGCCAAAAAGCACCTCGCCTCCGAGGGACATTATCTTCTGCCTTAAATTTTGTACTATATTCTTAAGTTTATCCGTTCCGACGTGTGCGCCGACGGTATAGATTATGTCCTCCGGTGCGCCCGAGGAGACGAACTCGGAGAGGATCTTGTACTTATACTTATCCATTCCGCCGACCTTTAGTTTTCCGTCGGAAAACGTACCTGCACCTCCCTCGCCAAACTGGATATTGCACTCGGGATCAAGTATGCCAAGTCGGGTGAAGCTATCCACCTTCCTCATTCTCTCGGACACGGGAAGTCCGCGCTCAATAAGGATAGGCCTCGCCCCCGCCTCAGCAAGAAGCAGAGCCGCAAAAAGTCCTGCAGGCCCTGCGCCCACAACCAGCGGACGGCTCTCGAATTTACATAGCGGAATATCAAAGGAAAGGTCCTCTACGGGAGAGACCTTCTTCTTCATCTTAAGAAGTCCCGCCTCCCTCTCGGCGGAAAGGCTCAGTCCAACGGTTGCGGTGTAGTGGATATCGCTCTTGTCGGAGAAGCCTAGCGTTCTTTTAAGAATCCGAGCTTCTTTTATCTCCTCGCGGGTTACGGGAAGGCGCAGAGAAAGAGCCGAGAAAATATCCTCGGTAGAATAGTTAAACGGCAATTTTATATCCGTCTTTATCATTTTTTCTCTCCTTCCCATATTTTTTTGACAAGATAATTATACACCAAACTCTCGCTTATGTCAACATTAACCCGTCTTATCGCGTAAAAATGCGCCCTTTTTACATTTTTTTCTTGACAAGCGCAGTGATTTAGAGTTATAATTATATATTATATATTTTTAAGGGAGATGCCCTATGATTAATGAAAAAATGCGAGAGCTTGGCGCAAAGAGATCTGTAATACGCGAGCTTTTTGAATACGGAAAAAAGAGAAAGGCTGAGATCGGCGAGGAGAACGTATATGATTTTTCGCTTGGAAATCCAAGCGTACCTGCGCCAAAGGAGGTAAACGAGGCTATCGTTAAGCTTGTGACCGAGGAGAAAAGCGTTCTTCTGCACGGCTACACCTCGGCTCAGGGCGACGCAGGCGTGCGCGCGGCTATCGCTGACTATATAAACAAAACCCACGGAGAAGAGGTCACTGCCGACTGTCTTTATATGACGGTGGGTGCGGCAGGTGCGCTTACCTCGTCACTGACGGCCCTCGTCTCTCCCGGCGAGGAGGTTATCGTTCCCGCGCCCTATTTCCCCGAATACAAGGTATTTATCGAAAGGTGCGGCGGCATTATCAGAGAGGTGCCCTGCGACAGCGAGCTTCAGCTTGATATTTCAGCTATCGAGGCGGCGGTGAATGAGAAAACCGCGGCAATAATCATAAATTCGCCTAACAACCCCACCGGTGCCGTGTTCAGCGAAGGAAACATCAAGGCGCTTTGCGATATGCTCCGCGGCTGCGAGGAAAGGCTGGGACGCCCCATATACATCATCTCGGACGAGCCCTACCGCGAGCTTGTTTACGACGGCGTAAAGGTACCATATCTGACCAAATATTACGATAACACCATCGTGTGCTATTCATTCAGCAAATCGCTCTCCATTCCCGGCGAGAGAATAGGATACATACTCGTTTGCCCCAGATGCAAAGAATTTACCTCGGTCTACCAAGCGGTATGCGGCGCGGGACGTGCGCTTGGCTTCGTCTGCGCTCCGAGCCTGCTTCAGAAGCTGCTTCCCTACTGTCTCGGAGCGACCTCGGATATCTCGGTTTACGACAGAAACAGAAGGTTGCTTCTTGATAGGCTGTCGGAGTACGGATTTGAAATGATAAAGCCCGAGGGGGCCTTCTATCTCTTCATCAAATCCCCATCGGGCGACGCAGGCGAGTTCTGCGAGAGAGCGAAAAAATATGAGATACTTATCGTTCCCAGCGACGATTTCGGCTGTGGCGGCTACGCAAGGCTTGCTTACTGCGTTACCACAGAGCAGATAGAAAGAGCGCTTCCCGCATTCGAGAGACTCGCAAAATCTTACAAGGAATAAGAAAAAATGGCTAACAGTTCACTTGACAAGGCGAGAAAAATAATCAACGAGGTCGACCGCGAGATGGCAGAGCTCTTCGTTAAGCGTATGCGCGCTGCCGAGACGGTTGCGGAATATAAGAAGGAGCGAGGACTCGCTATTCTCGACGAGGCGCGCGAGGCGGAGGTTGTAAAACGCAACTCCGCGCTTATCGAGGACGAGACTTTGCGCGAGTATTACGTCAATTTCTTAAGAAACAATATGGCGGTGTCAAGGGCATACCAGAGCCGTCTTATGGAGGGAATGCGCGTTGCCTATTCGGGCACTGAGGGCGCTTTCGCGCACATTGCGGCGACAAAGCTCTACCCCACCGCAGAGAAGATCTCCTTCGGCGATTTCTCAGGCGCGTACCGTGCGGTTGAGCAAGGCGAATGTGACGTCGCCGTCCTTCCGGTTGAGAACAGCTACAACGGCGAGGTTGGCCAGGTAACCGACCTTATGTTCTCGGGCTCGCTTTACGTGGGCGGTATGTTCGACCTGCCCGTAACCCAGGATCTGCTTGCCAAGCCCGGAACGAAAATCGAGGATATAAAAGAGGTAGTAAGCCACCCTCAGGCCTTCGGTCAGTGTGCCGAATATATAAAAAGGCAGGGCTTTGCCCGTCACGAGTTTGCCAACACCGCCCTTGCGGCAAGGTGGGTGGCAGAAAATCCCGACAGATCGGTAGCGGCTATCGGAAGCCGCGAGGCGGCGGAGATCTTCGGTCTCACCGTTCTCGACCACGATATAAACGAAAACAAGAGTAATTCCACAAGGTTTGCCATATTCTCAAGGGTTGCCAACAAGCGTATTGCAAAGGACGGCGGAGTTCACTCGATCCTCCTCTTCACAGTAAGAAACGAGGCGGGTGCGCTGGCGCAGGCGGTTGACGTTATCGGCCGCCACGGCTTCAATATGAGAACGCTGAGGTCAAGACCTATGAAGGAGCTGCTCTGGCAGTACTACTTCTACGTTGAGGTAGAGGGCAATATTCAGAGCGAGGCGGGCTCATCTCTTATGGAGAGCCTTGGCGAATTCTGCGACAGACTCAAATTCGCGGGAACATACATCAAGCTTTAAAAGGAGCTTTTTTATGACGACTGTTCATCTTAACCTCGGTAACCGAGGCTATGATATAAATATCGGCAGAGGTCTTCTCTCACGCGCAGGCGAGCTTTTTAACCTTAACAGGCGGGTGCTTATCGTAACCGACTCGGGCGTGCCGAGTGAGTATGCTGAGACTGTAAGGATGGTCTGCAAGGATGCGAGAATTATTACTCTGCCAGAGGGCGAGGGAACGAAGAGCATCGACTCCTTTGCCACGCTGCTTAATGCTATGCTTAGCTTTGGTATGACGCGCACCGACTGCGTTGTTGCGGTGGGCGGCGGCGTTGTGGGCGATCTCTCCGGCTTTGCGGCGGCAAGCTTTATGCGCGGAATTGATTTTTACAACATTCCCACGACCCTGCTTTCCCAAGTCGACTCATCTATCGGCGGTAAGACGGCGATCAACCTCTCGGGTGTTAAGAATATCGTCGGCGCGTTCCACCAGCCGAAGGGAGTTATCTGCGACCTTGACACATTAAAGACCCTTCCCGATAGGCAGATCTCAAACGGTCTTGCCGAAGCGATAAAAATGTCGCTTACCTCTGACGAGGAGCTGTTTTCGCTTTTCGAGAAAGAGGAGATCACCGAGAATATTTTAGAAAAAATCGTTATCGGCTCGGTTAAGATAAAGCGCGCGGTGGTTGAAGCTGACGAGCACGAGGGCGGTGTCAGGAGGATACTAAATTTCGGACACACCTTAGGACACGGCATTGAGGCCGCCGAGGGAGGAAATCTTTACCACGGTGAGTGCGTAGCCCTCGGTATGATGGCGGTTTGCTCGGAAGAGATTAAAAAAAGGCTTATTCCCGTCCTTCAAAAGGCGGGGCTTCCCACAGGGTATGATGGAGATATCAATAAGGCTCTCTCATTTATTGAACACGATAAAAAATGCGACGGCAGTCTTATCTCGGTAATATTCGTCGACCGAGTTGGCAGCTACAGAATAGAGAAGATGGACACGGCGGGCTTCTGTGCTCTCGTGCTTGAGGAAAAGATATGAAGAACAGCTTTGGAAACAGCCTGACTGTCACCCTTTTCGGTGAGAGCCACGGCGAATATATCGGCGCAGTTCTCGACGGACTCGCGCCCGGAATAGAGATTAATCACGAGTATATTAAGAAAAAGCTCTCGCTTCGCCGTCCGTCGGGCAAAATCTCGACAGCAAGGGTTGAGGCAGACGAATATTCTATCGTCAGCGGCGTATTCAACGGCTATACAACAGGAGCGCCTCTTTGCATTCTCATTCCCAACACGAACAAGAAAAGCGCCGATTACGGCGAGAAAATGGATATTCCACGTCCCGGACACGCCGACCTTACTGCCGAGATAAAATATCACGGCTTTGAGGATCACAGAGGCGGAGGACATTTTTCGGGCAGGCTTACCGCGGCTCTGGTCGCGGCAGGCGCAATTGTCGGCGCGGCTCTCGAAGCGCGCGGAATTAAAATAGGCTCGCATATAAGCGAGCTTCACGGTGCGTTTGACAGAGGCTTTGAGGACTACGAGAGCGATATCGCTCTCCTTTCGGAAAAGCAGTTCCCCACCCTCAGCGACGAGACAAGAATGATCAAGGAGATAGAAAAGGCGGCCGCAGGCAGAGACAGCGTTGGCGGAATTCTCGAGAGCGCGGTTATCGGTATTCCTGCAGGACTTGGCGAGCCCTGGTTTGACAGTATGGAGAGTATGCTCTCACACGCGCTCTTCTCTATCCCTGCGGTAAAGGGTGTTGAGTTCGGTCTCGGCTTTGCCTTTGCCGACGTTTACGGCAGCGAGAGCAACGATGCAATTAGCGTAAAGGACGGAAAAATATTTACCGAGACTAATAATAACGGCGGAATTAACGGCGGAATTACAAACGGTATGCCGATAGTTTTCCGCACTGCAATAAAGCCTACGCCGTCCATCTTTAAGGAGCAAGGAAGTATTTCGCTCTCTAAGATGGAGAAGGTCACTCTTACCCTTTCGGGCAGACACGATCCCGCCATTATCCACAGAGCGAGAGCCGTGGTTGACGCTATGACCGCGCTGGTTATAGGAGACGCTCTTACTGTAAGATACGGCACGGATTACCTTTCAAAGAAGGATTGAAATGAAATACGGACTTATAGGTGAGAAGCTGGGACACAGCTTTTCAAAAATAATACACGAAAGCCTTTCCGACTACGAATACGAGTTGTGCGAGATAGCTCGGGGCGAGCTTGATAGCTTTATGAAAGCAAAGGACTTTCTCGGTATAAATGTAACTATTCCTTACAAGGAAGCAGTTATTCCCTACCTGTATCATCTTGAAGATTCGGCAAGGGAGATAGGCGCTGTGAATACTATAGTAAACCGCGATGGTAGGCTTTACGGCTACAACACCGATTTTTACGGTATGAAAATGCTCTTTACCCACGTGGGAATAGATGTCAACGGTAAAAAGGCGGCAGTACTCGGCACGGGCGGAACGTCAAAGACGGCACGGGCGGTGCTGGAGTTGCTTGGAGCACCCGAAATATTACGGGTGAGCCGAGGTGGCAGAGACGGCGCTATTACCTACGGAGAGCTTTACGAAAGCCACGCCGATACCGAGATCATTGTGAACACCACACCCGTGGGAATGTATCCCAATATTGACGGCTTTGCTGTTGACGTATCGCGCTTTCCTGCTCTGTCCGGAGTTATTGACGCGGTTTATAATCCCCTGCGCACTACTCTCGTTAAGTCGGCCGGGAAAATAGGTATTTCTGCAGAGGGCGGTCTCTTTATGCTGGTTGCTCAGGCAGTAAGAGCATCAGAGATATTTTTAAATAAAGAATACCCCTCGGAAACGGTCGATGAGATCTACGATAATATCAGGCGCGAAAAGGAAAACATCGTGCTTATCGGTATGCCCGCATCGGGCAAAAGCACGGTTGGCTGTATGATTGCAGAAAGGCTCGGAAGAAAATTCGTTGACACCGACGAGATGATTACCGAAAGAATAAAAATGCCAATCAAGGATTTCTTCACCCTGTATGGCGAGGCGGCATTCCGCGATATTGAAAGCGATGTTATACGCGAGCTGGCAGGCGAAAATTCACTTGTAATTGCCACCGGAGGCGGCGCGGTTTTAAGGAAAGAAAATATTTTCACCTTAAAACATAACGGAAAAATTTACTTTATCGACCGTCCGCTTGAAAAGCTGATACCAACCGACACAAGACCTCTCGCATCGGACAAAGCGTCAATTGAGGCGAGATATAACGAGAGATACTCTATTTACTGCAAAAGCTGCGACGTTAGTATCGACGCTGACTGCGATGCTGAAGCATTAGCACAGAAAATTTTGGAGAATTTTTAAAATGAAGATCTATCTTTTAAACGGCCCAAACCTTAATATGCTGGGAATACGCGAGCCCGACAAATACGGCTCGCAAAGCTACGCCACCCTTCTTGAAATGATAAGGGAGCATTGTGACAAGCTTGGTATTGAGCTGGTAGCTTATCAGTCCAATCATGAGGGTGACCTTGTGGACAAGATACAGGAGGCCTACTTTGAGGGGGCAGACGGTATCGTTATCAACCCCGGAGCCTATACTCACACCAGCATTGCCCTGCTCGATGCAGTTAAGGCTGTTTCTATTCCCACCGCCGAGGTGCATATCTCTAAGGTGGAGGAGCGCGAGGATTTCAGACAGGTAAGCCATATACGTCAAGCCTGCGTTAAGACAATTACCGGCCACGGTATAAACGGATATGTTGAGGCGATAGATTTTCTTTGGGAAAATAAAAAATGATAAGATACGTAGGAAAAGGTCAGGCAGAAGGCAGAGTTAGTGCTCCAACCTCAAAGAGTGTGGCTCACCGACTGCTTATTGCGGCGGCTATGTGCGAAGGGCAAAGGAGTGTCATCGACGGCATAACCCCCTGCGAGGACGTGCTTGCAACTATAGAATGTCTTCGCGTTCTCGGCGTTAAGATTGTGTATGACGGCTCGCGCGCGGCGATTGAAGGAATAGATTTTAAAAAGGCAAAGCCAAGCTCTGTCCTAAAATGCCGTGAAAGCGGAAGCACGCTTCGTTTTCTCATTCCCATTGCCCTGCTCTCGGGCGAGGAGATGATTCTTTCAGGTAGTGAAAAGCTGATCTCAAGGCCTCAAGGCGTTTATGAGGAGATAGCCTCGGACGAGGGATTTCTTTTTAAAAAGGATATTGGCAAAATCACAGTAAAGGGCAGACTTCGTTCCGGTGAATACAGAGTTCGCGGCGATGTAAGCAGTCAGTTTATTACCGGTTTGATTTTTGCTCTTTCGGCACTTGACGGTGACTCAAAAATCCTGTTGACTACTAAAATAGAGAGCAGATCATATGTTGAGCTTACTATCTCGGCGCTTTCTGAGTTCGGCGTCAAGGTTGAATGGGAGGGCGACTCTGCCCTGCAAATAAAGGGCGGACAAAAGCACACTGCAAGAGAACTTAGAGTTGAGGGCGATTGGTCTGGCACGGCCTTTATTGAAGCTCTGAATTTTCTCGGCGGCTCTGTCACGGTTGACGGACTTAATGAAAACAGTCTTCAGGGAGATCGGGTTTACAGAGAGCATTTTGCCTCTCTTGACGGGGGATTTTGCGAGATAAATATCGAGGACTGCCCCGATCTTGGGCCTATACTCTTTACCATTGCGGCATTAAAGCACGGCGGAAGGTTTACGGGTACAAAAAGGCTGAAGATCAAGGAGAGTGACCGAGCCCGGGCTATGATGGAGGAGCTTTCAAAATTCGGTGCTTCGCTTTTGATCGAGGAAAACTCGGTAACGGTACTAAAGAGGGAGCTTCACCAACCGAGAGAGAGGATTTGCGGACACAACGACCACAGAATCGTTATGTCGCTTGCGGTCATACTTACCCGGTTCGGCGGTGAGATTGAAGGCTGTGAGGCGGTAAGCAAGAGCTATCCCGATTTCTTTGAGGATATAAAAGAATTAGGAATTACGACTTATGAAATTTGATAAGTACACGAAAATATTAATAATTGGTCTTGGAGTTATTGGCGGAAGCTACGCCAAGGCCCTGACCGAGAAAGGCTACAACGTCAGCTGTATCACCAAGGAGACGGCGGACGTAAGGTTCGGCCTCGAAAATAATATGATAAGCTACGGAACCACCGAGGTAGAGCCCCAGCTTGTGGCAGATGCAGAGATCGTGGTCTTTGCGCTCTACCCGAAGGACTTTATAGGGTGGATAAAGAAATATCAGCACCTCTTCTCCCCCGGTACGTTAATTACCGACGTTACGGGCGTAAAGAGCAGCGTTGTATACGAGGTGCAGGACATACTTCGCCCCGACGTTGAGTATATTGCCGCCCACCCGATGGCGGGACGAGAGCGAAGCGGCGTTGAGTTCGCGGATCCTAGCGTTTTCCGCGGCGCGAATTACATCGTAACACCCACCGACAAGAACAGTCTCGAGGCAATCAAGCTATGCAAGGCACTTGGCGAGGAGCTTGGATTCCTTCGAATCTCCGAGCTTACACCCGAGGAGCACGACGAGATGATCGCCTTTCTCTCCCAGCTTACCCACGTTATCGCGGTAACGCTGATGAACTGCAACGACTCCGACGGACTTGAGAAATACACCGGCGACTCCTTCAGAGATCTTACGAGGATCGCAAAGATAAACGACCGAATGTGGTCAGAACTGTTTCTTATGAATAAGGATGCGCTTCTTTGCGAAATGGATCGGTTTATCGAGGAGTTTACCGAGTTCCGCGGCTATCTTGCAAATGAGGACGGCAAAAGAATGAGAGAAAAAATGCGCGCGTCGACGGCGAGAAGATCGCTTTTTGATAAGCCGGCAAAGTAATTTTAGGCAAATACGAGGAGAAAATAAAATGAATATGGAATTTTACCGCAAGCTGCCAATACCGAAGGATATAAAGGAGCAGTTTCCCGTTACCGCGGAGAGCGAAAAAGCACTGAAGACGAGAGTTAACGAGCTTAACAAGGTCTTCTCGAGCGAGAGCGACAAATTCGTTCTCGTTATAGGTCCCTGCTCTGCCGACCGAGAGGATGCGGTGCTTGATTATATATACCGCTTAAGAGAGGTTGAGGAAAAGGTCAAGGACAAGATAATTATCGTTCCCCGTATCTACACCAACAAGCCGAGAACAACCGGCGAGGGCTACAAGGGTATGCTTCACCAGCCCGACCCCAATTCTGACCCCGATATGCTTAAGGGAATTCTGGCTATAAGGCATATTCATATGCGTGCGCTTGCCGAGACCGGCTTTGGTTGCGCTGACGAAATGCTTTACCCCGAGAATTACAGATATCTCTCCGACCTGCTTGCCTACGTTGCGGTCGGTGCAAGATCGGTAGAAAATCAGCAGCACAGACTGACTGCAAGCGGTCTCGACATTCCCGTAGGTATGAAGAACCCAACCGGCGGCGACATTGGCGTTATGATGAACTCCATCAAGGCGGGACAGTCCTCTCACGTATTTCTCTACCGCGGCTGGGAGGTAAAGACCCAGGGTAATCCCACCACCCACGCAATTTTGCGCGGTTACGTGGATAAGTTCGGCAAATCCCACCCCAATTATCATTACGAGGATCTTTACGACCTTTACGAGACCTATATGGCATCGGGTCTTGAAAATCCCGCAGTGGTGGTTGACACCAACCATTCAAATTCGGGCAAGAAGTACCTTGAGCAGGTGAGAATTGCCAAGGAAATACTGCACAGCTGCCGATACTCGAAGGACGTAAAGAGCATCGTGAAGGGCCTGATGATAGAAAGCTATATCGAGGACGGCGCGCAGAAGATCTGCGCCGATGCGGTATACGGCAAGTCGGTAACCGACCCCTGCCTCGGCTGGGAAAAGACCGAGAGGCTTATCTACGATATTGCAGATGTGCTTTAAAGCAAAAAATGAACACGGACGGTTCCGGATAAGGAACGATATATCCGTGTTCACTTTTTTATTTTATAAGGTAGAAGCTGTAGGACACCGAATCGCAGATCGCGATAAGATCGCTTACGGCATCGGCGCTCTCCCTATTGGAGGAAAAGTAATATCCATAACCCACGTATACACCGCCGCCGCGGACGGTTATTGAATGATACGTGCTGGACATACTGTAGCTCCAGCTGCCATATTCAGCATATCCTCCGCCCTTTACCGTCTCAGAACAGAGGAAATGCCCCTCACCATCCGCGAAAAACGAAACAGAAAGAGTAGCTGTACCATTACCCTGAGTACGTAAGCCTACTGTAAAGCAAGCGTTAATATTAATTCCGAGAATTCCCGCGTCGGCAAAGGGACGAAGCTCCTCGGGAATTTCTATAAGGTAGCCGTTTTGAGATATCTGCGTCCCTTCAACCTCCTTGGTAGAGACGTTAAGCGGAAAAAGCTCCGTGACCACGCGCTTGTCGTTAGTGTAAAACCTCGCTTCAAGGATAAGATCACCCTTGGTCTCACCGTCTATCGCCTCTATAAGCTCCTCTCCCTCACCGATGACGTTATACCAGCCGAGGAATATAGATCCCTCGCGGGTAGCCTCGGGAAGCGGGGCATCTCCAAGGCCTACGCCGTAAACGTAGGATTTATCGAGCTTAATATCAACACTTCCACCGTTCAGCTCCCACTCTATTGAATAAGTGATCGGCTTCCACTTGGCGACAAGTCTCAGGTCACCCTCATTCCCAACCGGGAGGTGAGAAAATCTCTCATCGGTAGCATCATTATACCAACCGAGGAACTCGTATCCCGGCCTTTCGGGATCGAAGAGCAAAGCGCCCCTGTCACTGTCGTAATAATCGGGATTAAGGTGATGATTTTTACCACCGCAGAGGTCGTATGTGATCGAGTATCTGCCGTAGTATTTAGCATAGAGGGTCAGATCCCTTGTCGGACAGATGAGAGATTTTATCCTATTCTTATACTCGCTTTCAGTGTACCATCCCTCAAAGATCATACCGTCAAGGACAGCTCCCGAAAGCTCTACTATCTCGTCCTGACGGACTAAGGTCGGATTTGATGTCACTCCGCCCTCGGTTTGGTAGGTTATTTTTATCAGCCTTACGAACTTTGCGTATAGCGTTACAGCCTCCGACTCACCAAGTATTATAGACACGACGGGATCGCCCGAGAAGTCCTCTGTCAGATACCAACCGTCAAACTCGTGGCCCGACTTTGTCGGAGTGGGCAGAATATATTCATCACCGATGTGATAACTGTTGCCGTCCTCCTTTGGTAAACTGCCGCCGTTCAGCTCAAAGCGTACGTCATACTGCCGAGCGCATGAGGTAAAAGCCAGAGCAGCAAGAAGCGCCAGAACGGCGAGAAAAATACTGAAAATCTTCTTAAACATTTGGCCTCACTTATTTGTTCATTATACCATATTGTATCATTATTCGACAAGGTTGTCAAGAAAGAGTTGATAAGACATATTAAAGCTCCCGATTTTACTCGGGAGCTTTTGCTTTTAATTTTCCGGGGTTAGGTGGATTCAGGATAGAAGTGTTGATCATGACCCGACGGTGTAGTTACCTACTCCGAGGGGAGAGCACGACGCTTATTTGCAAAATCCACGATTGATGGGCGTAGAATTTGAGCAAGAAGGGGTGAACCCGACCCGACGGTGTAGTTACCTACTCCGAGGGGAGGGGTCGACACTTATTGCCAAATTATACCCCAGCAAAATTAGCCGACGATACCGGAACGTTCAATACCCTGAACGAGGTACCTCTGACAGAACAGA
Source organism: Oscillospiraceae bacterium (assembly GCA_015063525.1). Lineage (GTDB taxonomy): Bacteria > Bacillota > Clostridia > Oscillospirales > CAG-272 > UBA1740. The sequence goes on along the minus strand of SVTZ01000008.1, from coordinate 14,991 downwards.
TACATTATTACGAGGGGCGCGATTATCATTATACCTGCGGTGTTCTGTATGACGTTCTCATACAGAGCCTTACCTGCGTAGGTGGTACGGAGATGAATCGGGATCTCGTAAATAAGGTCGGGCATTACCCAAGGACGTTCAGCTCCTATGAAGAAGAGACCTGTGTAGAACTGGTCGGTCCACTGCCAGGAGAAGGCAAAGAGGAATATAGTTATCATCATAGGAACGGAGAGAGGAAGAATGATCTGTATGAAGGTTCGGAAGGTTCCCGAGCCGTCAACGTAGGCCGATTCCTCCAGCTCGTCGGGAACTCCCTTGAAGAACTGGCGCATCATATAGATATAAAGGCCGTTCTTGAAGGCGATACCGCCGATCGATAGTATTACGAAGGGCCAGAAGCTGTTCGTAAGCTCAATTTTTCCAAATATCGAGCCAAGAAGTCCCTTTCCTCCCATCGACATAATATAGCCGAGATCGAAGGAGGTAAAGTGTCTTAGCATAGCAACGTCAAGGGTGCTGTGGGGAATGATCATCGTAACGATAACGATCATCATAATAAGCTTATTTCCCTTGAACTTGAACTTCGAGAGACCGTAGCCTACGAGGCAGGCAACGAAGGTCTGCAAGATAGCACAAACCAAAGACAGAAGAAGTGTGTTGATAAACGCTTCGAGGTAATTGTTGTCTATTGCTATCCACTTATACTGCTCAAAGGTGAAATTCTTCGGAATAAGCGAAACGGTTGCATCAACTACGTCCTCCTTAGACATAAAGGAGCCCGCAATCTTAGAGAAGAAGGGGAAAAGGATAACGTAGGACACGCCCATCATAAGAATAAACTTGAGGGCATTCACGAGCGCTGTCATCCATGTATTGGAGGCCTTAAGCTTGCGCGTAAGACGTTCCTTTACCGAGAGCTTACCCTCGTAGTCGACCGATATTTTATTCTTAGTTTCTTTAGTAATAACGGGTTTCATTTGATCCATCGTCTCTACCTCCTTAATCTCTTCTTTGATAGAACACGAAGGAGGAGGCAATTGCTCCCACCACGGCGATAATGATGATTACAATAATAAAGTACATCCATGCCATCGCGATTGAAACCTCTTCGTTAGGACCGTTGTAATTATTAATGAAATACATCGCCGGGTTCGTTGTTCTGGTAAAGGAGTCTATGATAGTATAAACCGCGTTTACAAGAATCATAGGCGAAATCATCGGGAATGTTACCTTCCAGAATGTCTCCCAGCCTGAAGCGCCGTCGATACGGCAAGCCTCGTAAATAGCAGGGGAAATCGACTGAAGTCCTGCGAGGAAGATAAGCATCTGTACGCCCGAGTAGTTGATTATGTTGTAAACGTTGTTTACTAGATCTACTACGTACCCAACCAGACCGCCGCCTATCTTCATACCGGAGAACAGGACTTGTACGTCGAGCACCGAAACAATGTCCGATGCGCCGCCGCCCGTTCCATCGTCAATACCCTCACCCGAGTTACCGGACATCATATCCGCGTCGTTAATGCTCTCCATAATACCGGTAGAGATAATAACGGGGACGAAGAAGATAGCGCGGAACATTGCACGTCCCAGCATCTTCTGGTTAAGGACGACCGCAATAAAGAGTGAGAATACTATGATTGCAGGAACCTCAAAGACAAGCTGCTGAAGTCCCGAGAGAAGTGCAGTGATGAAGCTCTGGTTATTAAGTGCGGACTTATAATGCTCAAATCCTGCATTAGTAAGTATAAGTGTCGAGGGATCGGAGGGATTAAACTCAACGTTACTGAAGCTGAACCAAACCGAGTCGATAAGAATGGGAAGGTAGATAAGCAGCACGCCGAGGATGAAGGGAGCTACGAACATATAGCCGCTTCTCGCCTTTTTCGCATCGAGAGATGCTCTCCTGCGGAAAAGCTTTTTGAAGAATGCACCTGAACCCGATGCATTACTTGCAACATTAATATCTTTTGTCATCTCTGCCCCTCCTTATCCTTCAATTTTAACATAGCCGAAGCTATCGATCGTAATATATCCGTCCTCATCGCAGTAGTCTGCATATGAAGCGTGAACGGTATCGTCAATTCTGATCTTTACAGAGAAGACGTTGTAATTAAGAAGGAATACAACTCTGTCCTTCTCGCCGTTTACTTCTCTCTCGTAGGTAACCATAACCACGTTGCCGTTGTCACAGGTGTAATCGGTCTTTACGTAGTTTTCATCGGTTGCGATCGAGTCGGTAACGTACTTATACCTCGACTTATAATCAACGTCGGAGGAGGAGATGGTAACGCTCTCGCTACCCTCAGAATACTGCTCCGAGTAATCAGAGATTATATTGGTAAGATATCTGTCGAAGTCGTATCTCTCGCACAGCTCCTCTGCCGACAGATTAAGGCGCTCTGCGGCATTGTCAAGGATCTCGGAAAGGGAGTCGGTGGTAACAGAGAACTTAAGTCCCTGGCCGATCTTACCCTCCTCACGCATTTTCTTGAGTGCGCGGTCAATATTGTCCGAAATCGCCTCCTCGAAGTGATCGAGGAACTCCTGAAGAAGCTTTCTGTTATTAATATCCTGATCGGCGTCGTTGATAACTCGCTCGCAAAGAACGGTAGAGTGATCTACTATTCTATGCTGCTGAAGATCGCCGATAGCATTGTTAAGAACAGTATACTGCTCTACGATCTGCTCGAACCAGTTCTCATAGTCAACTCCGTAGTACTGAGAAAGCAGGCTGTCTTCCTTAAGATAGCTGCTGTTCTGAGTACAGAGGATGTAGTAAAGAGATGCGCCGCTTTCAATAGAGCGAAGAATCTCGTACTCGGGAGATCCGGAGTAGTTGATGGGAGTTCCCGCATAGTTTATGTATCCATGAAGCACCATACCGTAGAAGGATACGGCGTAAGAGGAGTTGTTAAGATGGCTTGAGTCAAGAGATGCATTAAGGATATGGTCGAGGTATTTCCAGGTATAGGAATTACCCTTATCGGTCATAACGCTGTAGCTCTCGCTCATTCTGCCGAGAAGCGACTTAATATTTTCAACACTCGACTCACGGATAACGGGATTATCCTCGTCAAAGTTGGAGTTAAGGTCCGAACCGAGAGTGGAGACCGATATGCCGGTCACATCAAAGGCAGAATACTTCTTTATAAACTTATTGTAAAGCAGATCGAGAGAATCGGAGGATACAACGAGGGCAAAGATGCTCTCAAACATCTGATTAACCGAGCTGTAGACCTGCTTTGAGGCATAGCGGTTATCCACCATACAAGCGGAAATCTTGTTGCTAATGCCGTCAAAGGCCGAGGTATTGTTGATATATACGAAATCAAAGTCGGGATAGATACCGAAGGTCTGACCATCCTTTGCACTCTCAGCAGCCGCAACAGAAAGAAGATCGTTAAAGCCTGATTTGCCGCCGACCGAGCTCTCCCAATTAACCTTTGCGGGATAGGTATAATGCATACCGCCGTTGGTGAAGCCGGTGAGACGGAAGTTCACGTTCTTAATATCCGTAATTTTCTCGGAGAGCTGTCTGTAATTCTCCGCAAGCTCTCTGTTACGAACTATAGTTGTAATATGCTTGGTTTCATTCTCCTCTGCAAGAGCGTCAGCCTCGCTTTCAAGAGCCTCTGCCTTGGCGATAAGAGTAGCCTTGGCGTTCGAAAGCTCGCTGTACATTCTCGCAACATCCTCGAAGGTGGTAAGAGGAGTAGAGACCGTCACGGGGAAGGAAAGGAACTTCTTGGTAACGTCGATAGAGCCAAGCGCCTCGATATAGAGAGGAAGGTCGGAATAGCTCTCCTCGAGCTGCTCAATAATTCCCTCTTTTTCAAGATAGACCCTATAGCATTCAGCCATACCGACATAGCTTGACACGTAGCCTTCATAATCCTCGGAAAGAAGCTCTGCCGATGCGTTTATATCCTCGTCGGTAAGCATATTGTATCTTATACGAAGAGACTCCTCGTGTCTTGCGGCAGCGACCACGGTATAAGAGCCGAGGCCGGAGACCGATATCGACTGAGAAAGATCGTAGGTATCCGATGGGAAGGGAACGTATTCTGTAAATACGGAAATATACTTATGCATACCGCCGCCCGACTCACAGCCGAGGGTTACAAGAGACGCGCCCTGCTCCATTATTGCAAAGTAGCCGCCGCGCACGATGTCCTTCGTTGCGGAGAGGCCTATATTGCCCGCGGCAGTTTCATTAGAGATACCGTATACCGGCATAACTATCTGCTCACGATGTGCGCCGGTTATGGTGGAGTAGCAGAAGTCCGAGCCATAAACCTGAGCCTCGATATAAACGGTGGTGTTTGCCTCCTCACTGTTAGAGCCATAATAGAAGTCGTCGAAGTTTATGATCGCACCGCTTCCATCGGGATAGAATACGTAGCCGTCTCTATCCATATCGCCTGCGCCAAAATACTTAATAGGCGTGATGCTCTTTATTGCGTAAGCGGTCTCGTCAAAGCTGATGAGATTAGTTGGAACCGACATAATAAGGTCGCCGCCGTCAAGACCGTAAGCAAGAGTGATCTTGAAGGAAGGAACGCTTATCGACGAAGAATTGAAGCCGCACTCTTCCTCGTGGATTTCAACCATTTCAAGCGTGTAGGATGGGCAAACATTCTTAAGAGCCTTCTCTACCTGACGGCAGCTTGCAAGGGTGATATCTCCGGTATCCGCGCCTTTGAGAAGAATGATGGTCTTACCCTCTGCAAGGGCGGTTATCTTCTCCTCAAGCGTAGGATAATCACCGTTACTCGAAATGATATCGTAGTTATTGAACAGCGTCTGGAGATTGGAGACGAAGGCGTCAATTCTCTTGTAATCGGCGTTATTAGCGTTGCCTAAATACTCGAGAGCATAATCCCTGTACTCATCAAGAAGGGGATTGATCTTATAGGTACTGTATACCGACGATGTGGAACGATAGATGTCGTTTTCAAGAATATCATAGGAGTTAGACTCGATACGCATCGATCCGATCTTATCTGCGATAGAGCTGTCGAAATCTCCGCAAACCTCCTGCATAAGATTCTTGAAGTTCTCAAATGCGGGATAGAAGATAGTCTCGTTTGCGGTATCAAGAAGCATCGCCGAAGGAGATATAAATGAGTCCATCGCGCTTCCAAGCACGTACTGAACCGCAAGACCTCCCTCATACTCCGAAACCGAGAGCAGAGATCCCTCCATTATCCACCTAAGGCTATCGTAGGAATTAACCTTTGTATCGGTCAGCGAGAAGTACTCAATAAGCAGCTGGCTCATTATCTCGTTAGAGAGAGAAACGGTCGCGCCGCCATCACGAGTCTGATAAGCGGGATCAGTGGGATTGCTGGTAAGTATCTGTCCCGTAAGTTCGTTTACGTAGTACATAAAGCCGGTGTAACGGTTAACATACACCGATGCATCGCCATTCTTGATATAATCAAGATAGCCGAGCTCAAGCTCGTAAGCAAGCATCTCTGCCGCGGTCTCAAAGTTATACTCAAGATAGCTCTGACATATCGCCTTTACCGCATCGACGTCGGTGATGACCTGATCCTCGGGCATAATACTTACGGTAGTTCCCTCCTCTGCCGAGGCAGATATGGGAGTCACAGCAAGAAGGCTCGTCAAAAGCATCACTATAACCAGCGCAGACGATAAAATTTTATTCACTTTCATTTTTTATTTCCTCCTCTACGCCAGTCTGTTAACAATTTCCGAAACGATCGAAACAAGGAAGGTCGCCATCTTCATTACAAGGCTGGAGAACAGAATTACTATGAACATAATTACGCACATAGCAATGATAGTACCAAGCACAGTTATAAAGTTCTTGCCCGTTGAATAATCGTGAGTTACTGCCATACCGAAGAACAGAAGCAAGCCTACCCAGATGTAACCGAAGGTTACGAGAAGGCTTACGATAGAGCCTTCGCTTTCGGAGTTCGTGAACACATTGGTAAGCACGGTGGAAAGCACCACGAATACGGGAAGAGGCGCAAGAGAGTAACCGGTTGCAATGAAGATATCCTTCATGCTTCCCTCTCCATCAAAGAGGGTGGTGAGACACCAGTTACCGAGAACCCAAAGAAGAACAGGAACGAGCACCGAGATCATCTGAGCGATAACGGTGGAGTAGCTTCCTCTCGGATTAAACATATATCCTTGACCCACTGCCTGGTAGAAGAAGGCTGCGACGGTGATACCGAGAATGGTTGCCGCAGCTCGTACCGAGCCGCGCTTTTCATGCTTCAGATCCCAGAAGCCGTCGAAGGGGTGGAATATAAGGTGGAATACGTAAAGCATCTCCTCGCCGTAGGTCTTGCGTCCTACCTTAAGGGAGGTTGCCTTATTTTTCTTCTTTGCCCAGCCGAGTAACTTGACGAGAGCAACGACAACGGCTATCAGACCAAGCACGAGAAGAATAAGTGTCTTCGAGATACTGTCCTTACGCACCTCGGTGAAGGCCTTGGCGTAATAATCAGTCTCGTAGGCACTGGAGAGCATATCCATAGCCTCCTCAAAGCGTCCCTGACTGTAGAGAGCCTTACCGATACCGATATAGGCAAGGTCAAAGTTGTTGTTACTGGTCAGTATCTTCTGCCAATTGTCAATTGTGGCTGAGTAATTGTGAATATTCTGATTATGGAGAGCCTCCATAATCGTGTCGCAGTATTTAGTCGGGTGGAAAACGCTAAGTCTTACGCCGGTTGTACCCGTGCTGTCGAGAAGCACCAGATTGTAAACGCCGTCAACAACCTGATAGGTCATTGCAACGTATGCAACACCGTTACCGACCTGCGCACCCTTATCTCCGAAGGCGAAGAGAAGGTTTCCGTTCTGGTCGTAGGTGTAAAGACGCGATCTGGAGCTGTCGAGTATGGTCCAAGAGCCCTCGTTACCAAGAGAGACGTCAATAATCTTAGAAACGTCACTATGGCTTACGCCGGCGCCCCTTACAACCTCTCCGCCGGGATCGAAGAAGCCGTTACGCTTCATAATCTCAACTCCGCGGGAGTTAAGCTTCTTGACGGGAGAATAGGTTGCGGACTTGGAGGTTATCGAGGAGAGCTGCTGGCTCAGATCCTCCTTCTCGGTGAAGTTGATTGTTACGTATACGAAGCCCTCATCGTCAACGGTAATGTTGTTGAAGGGAATGGAGAGATTACGGCTTTGGGTAAGTCTGTCCTGCGCGCTCTGGAATCTGTCCCAGATCTGATCGATCAGACTGGTGGTAACCTTCTGCGCACCGATAAAGCCGGTGAACTCGCCGGAGTCCGAGAGCACTATAACGCCCTTCGAGCAGTTACGGGAAACCACGAAAATTCTTCCGTAAAGGTCGACCGCAATAGCGTAAGGAACGAAATCGTTTTCCTCAAGGAGCGCGTTCTCAGGCTCCTCGATAGTTCTGACGTACTGATAATCGGTATCAAATACTACGATACGCTTGTTATTGGTATCGCAGACGTAGATCTCCTGCGAGCCGTCTACCATAAGGGTAGGATCGGTAACGAACACGCCGGTAGGGCCGTTAAAGCTCTGGGTCTTGCCGTACTCGTCGGTGTAGGTCTTGATGATACCGATGGTCTTGTAGTCGTAGTTGTTAAGGATAACGATACGGTTGTTTCCGGTATCGGCAATATAGAGGTTACCCTCGTGGTCAGCAACGATATCGGTAGAGCCGGCAAGCTTGGTGTTACCAAACTTGATATCCTCAGAGTAATTATAAACTCTTGCAGAGGTGAGAACCTTGTTACCGTCGCCTATGGTGACGCTGTTCCAATCGTCCTCGCCTGCCTCGGTAAAGATTTTATTGATATTAGGCGCGCCCTCGAAGGCGGAGCTTCCAATGCTCGTCACGTTCTCGCCGATAATTACGGTGTAAGTGCCGCGATATATCTTCAGTGCACTCGACTCAGCGTAGGAGTCGGTCCATCCAAGATTAGAGATAAAGCCGTCAGCGATAGCAGTTATGGGAGCCTCGCCGTGAATACCGTCGTCGTAAACGTCGGGAATTCTTATATGGCTCTGATTTGTGTCCCCATCGGGATGCTCGAGCATAAGCTCGTTCATCCTTGCGATAATCTCGGTGGAATTAATCTCGAGAGAAATTGCCTTGCCCTCGTTCTCGGGAAGAGCCTTTGCCTCTGCGATCTTGGCGTCGGCCTTGGCGGAAAACAGCTCAAGAGCATTTTCAAGAGTAAGTCCGTCAAGATCGGAAAGAGCGATCTCGACCGTTACACTTCCCTCTGCTGCGGGATAGTTCGACTGATATTCTCTCATAAGCTGGGAGAGTCTGTTTACCTGCGAAGTAAGCTCAATGAACTCCTTGAAAAGCTTCTCTGCGATATAAGAGGAGGTTTCCTCATCCCAAAGATAGCTGATACCGTCGGAGTTGTACTCGAAGTTCTGTGTCTCGGGAGTCATCTCGCCGTTCCAGACAGCCACGCGACCGTTATTGTAACGCCAATAATAGCCTGCAAGAAGGCCCATGCTGGTGGAGTCGTAGGTCTCAACGTCGGGAGTGTAAGCGTGAGGAGACGGAAGTGCCTCGCCGTCGATAGAATAGGTGTATGTGTCGTAGGACTCGTATGCTACGGTGGTAATGCTGCCGAATATCATCAGCAACGTCATAGCAAGGAGGATTATTTTCGTGATTTTATTCTTCATATTGCCCTCCTTAATCCTTCATACCCGAGGAGCCCATCGTCTCGATGATCTTACTCTGGTTAATAACGAATATTATAATAGGAACAGACATCATAACAACTATGGCCGCAGCAGCTGCGCCCGAACGTGCAACACCGCCGGAGACGATCTGGTTTATAGCGTAGTTGAAGGTCTTAAGCTCCTCGGAATGGATGTATATTGAGGAGCCGGAGTTCCAAAGTGTCTTAAAGCACTCGATCATAAGGGTCAGCCAAGCAGGCTTTACCATAGGCATCGCTATGGTAAGGAAAATACGGAACTCGCTTGCGCCGTCAAGTCTTGCCGACTCGAGGACGGTGTCGGGCACCGAGGTCTCCATAAACTGCTTCATAAGGTAAAGACCCATTGTTGTTGCCATCGAGGGTACTATAATAGAAAGGTAGGTATCGATCCAACCGAAGGAGGAAAGGATGATAAAGTGGGTTACCTGGTTTACCGTCGAATGGAACATAAGAGATGCTACGATAAGCTGGAAGATCGCGTTTCTTCCGGGGAAGCGAAGCTTTGCCAGCGAGTATGCCGCCATAGATGCGAATACAAGGTTACCGAGCGTACCGCAAACCGTAAGGAAGACGGTATTGAAGATATACCTTGAGAAGGGCACCCAGGAGTCGCCCATAAGGGTGAACAGATCGGCAAAGTTATCAAAGGTGGGGCTGTATACCCAGAATTCCGGAGGGAATCTGAAAAGCTCGTCAAGCGGCTTCAAGGACTGGATAACAACGTAGTACATAGGTACGAACATTATGATACCGAGGATCGTCAGCATAAAGGTAATGCCGGCGTCGCCTCCCGCAGAACGGTTAAGAACGACACGGTGTCCTCTTGTTCTTAGCTTCTTTACTGCTGCCATTACGACTCACCTACCTTCGAGAGCGCCTTCTTAATTACTCTGTTGGCGCCGAACATTATGATGAAGAGCACAACGGCGATAGCCGAAGCGTAACCTATCTCATACCTCTGGCCGCCGTAGTCGTCCAGATGGTGCATTATTGTGTGGGCGGCATAGCCGACCGAGGGGAATCCGCAAAGTGCGGTTACTACTCCGCCGAAGCCGAAGGAGTTTGTGATCGCAAGAACCGCACCGAACATCATCTGCGGTCTCATTGTGGGAAGGGTTATGTACCAAAGCTCCTGCCAGCGGTTCTTTATACCGTCAACGGCACCCGCCTCGTACATCGAACGGTCAACCGTCTGGAAGCCGGCGATGAAGGACAGGAATGCGGTACCGAGCGAGGTCCAGAGTGCAACCACGATACAAAGAGGCATAACGTATTTCGCATCCTCAAACCAGAGGATGGGCTCGGTTATCATACCAAGATCCATAAGCACTGCGTTCGCCCAACCGTAGGAGTCGGAGGAGAAGAGTGTCTTCCAGATAAGATATACCTGACCCGAGATGGAGGGCGCGTAGAATACGAGAGTAACCACGGCACGGATCTTGGGGGGAAGCTCGTTTACGAACCAAGCAACGAGAAGCGAGAGTATGTAGGAAACCGGGCCGGTGATAGCCGCGAATATCAGGGTGTTCTGACAGGCGAGAATAAATATCTCGTCCTCGAGGAAGAGCCTGATGTAGTTTTTAAGTCCCTGCCACTCGGGCATCTCAAGCATATTAAAGTCTGTAAGGCTTAAGAAAATGGAAAGCAATACGGGAAGAACCGTAAAGATTACGAAGAGGGTAAAGAAGGGAGCCAACATAAAGTAAGCAGTCTTATTACGCAGAACTTCTTTCCAGGTCCACTGAAGCTTAGTCATTCCGTTATAGGAACGAATTTCTTCTGCCTTATTGCGTTTTTTAAGATTAAACTTAAAGGACATTGTCAGTCTCCTTTCTTAGTTTTTAGAGCCTTCGGTTGCCCGACGGAGAGCCTCCTCTGCGGTTTCAGCCGTAGGAAGGTCAAACTCCTCGCGCTTACGCTCGATCTCAGCATTGATGGCCGGAACGTAGGACATCATGGACTCGTAAGCGTTTGCGCCGTTGTTATAAACGTCGAGGAAAGCGAATTTCATATATCTTGCGTAGATATAAGAGCCGGGATAGTTCTTTATGGAGTTCATATTTGCCATCTGATCCTTAATGGCCGCCTTCTCTCTTGCAGTCCAAGAAAGATCGTTTACGGCATCAAGGTTTGCGGTCTCGTACTTTGCAGCGGGACCGATAAGGGCAACTATTCTGTTACCGTACTCGGCCTGTACTGAGGCGCTGGTCTGCCACTGTACGTACTGCCAAGCGGTGACAAGGTCATCACAGCCGTTAAGAATGACGGTAGCGGTGACGATCGCAAGCGAGTCGTAATTGAAGCCGTCCTCCTCGAACTCATTTTCCGAGCCGGGAAGAGGACAGAACTCCCAAAGACCCGCGATCTCAGTGGCGTAAACTACGAGGGTGTTGTATATATCAGAATAGGTTCCGATTACGATAGGCATTTCACCGGTTCTGAAACGGTCTGCCGCAGCGTAGCTTACGGGGAAGGAATAGTCGGTGTAAAGTCGGCAGACAAACTCGAAGGCCTTGATTGCGATATCCGAGTCAAGGTCGATCTTCGAGCCTGCGTACTGGGGATCGTATACCGAGGAATCGGTGTACTTCCACATATTACCGCCCATCTGATACATCATAAAGTCGAGAGCCGAGATGTAAGCAACACCGACCGACATATTCTTTGTCTGGAGTACGGGAAGCATTGCTATAAGCTCATCCCAAGACTCGGGAACCTCAAGTCCGAGCTCACCGAGGATATCCATACGGTAGAACATCATAGAAAAGTCCATAGTGTTCGGAACGCCGTAGTATACCTCCAGAAGCTCGAGGGTATTCGTCGCCGCAGGTGCGAAGGAATTCCTTATTTCATCATAAGGAAGAGAAACGAGCTTATATGACTCAGAATTTGCAAGGAATGCGTCAACCTCGGATGAGGTCATAGCAGTGTATCCGCTGCCCGAGGGCTTTCTGTAAATGGAGTTTCCGAGATCGTCGATCTCAATGAAAACTCTGTTACCCGCGGAATTCTCATATATATAAGAACGGAAGACAATGTTCTGATCCTCGGTTAAAACCTTCTTATCATTACCGCTGACACCGATTACCGCGCTTCTGATAGCGTAGTTGACGGTATCTGAGGCAGCAAGACCCATATAAACGTCAGGGCCGTCGCCCGAAAGGATCGAGGGCAGAAGCGTTCCAGCGGTTACAAGCTTAAGGGTTACCGCAGTATTGTAGTTCTTTGTAAATCCGTCGTCCGCGTCAACCATAGAACGCCAGATAGATGCCTGGTCACGGCCGGATGCGAACCAGACCGCAACGGTGTCGGTATCATTGGTAGGCTCCACGGTAAGACCCATCTGATCGTAATTGGTAAAGAAGGAATATATGAAGGAGGAAATTTCAAACCAAATGGATTTAAAGAAGCCGGCCTTCGCACGGGGAAGCTCCTCGTTGCTATCTGCGGGAACGATGCAGATGCTGTCGATCATAACGACGCCCTGCTTGGAGTCGTTGATCCATGTACCGAGAGTACCGAGGTAGGTCTTAAGGTTAGACATATTGGCCGCGATATTTTCACCGTAGTCGGTGCCCATAGTTCTGAGCAGACGGATGACAGTATCAAGTGTCGCGATATGAGATCCCTTAGTACCGCAGAGAGCCTCAAGGCTTCTTGCTATGTTGTTAAGCTCCTCTGCTTCCTGAAGAAGGGTAACGAGAACCTCGGGCATAGATTCATAGAAGAGGTAGTCGGTATTCTTGTCGGGCTCGGAGCCGGTACGCTGAAGGATCTGCAAATAACAGTCGTTTACGTTATTCAGCGAGCGCTCTGCCCTTTCAATATAATCCTTAAGGTCTCCAAGAGAGCATTCAACGTAAAGAGTGTACTCTACGCCCTCCTCAAAATAGAAGAAGAAGTCGTGCTTCTCGCCGTTTTCATCGTAATAGCCGATCTTTTCGGACTGCCATTTGTCATCGTAATTAAAGCGGGCAAACTGCGCCTCGTGGTAGGGAACAGTAGGGCTTCCGTCAGGAAGACCGTACTCACCGCCTGCTAGCTTGATGGTACGGCAGGCAAACATACCCTGAAGAGTGCTCTGCATAAAACGCATCGACATATTATACATACCGCTTTCATTGACGGTGAAGCTGTACGAAGCCCACTGTCCTACCGAGCTGAAGCCGGTCTCGCCGATAACGTTAAAGAGCTGTGCCTTCGCGGTAATTGGGAAATTGACCGCAGAGGAATTATCGTTAGAAGGAGTTACCGAGGAGTCGGAGACCGCCATGGGGAACTCAGCCTGAATAACCGTTATAGCGCCGGAGGCCCTGGGGGCGTCCTTGTGCGCCTTAAGATATTCATCATATGTAGGAATGTCTGCATCGGAGCCGGTTGCGGGAACAAGCTTGATGGACTTGATTATCATAGGCTCGCGCTCAGCCTCAAGAGTTATGGTATACTCCTTTGCCTCGGCGAAGAGGAAGGTGAAATAGCCGTCGTGATAGCCGGTGGTATCCTTGCAGATATAGGTGCTCCAGACGCTCTCCTCAATGAGTCCGGGAGTCAGAGAGTTCCCGTTGATATCCTGAGCCATCTTAAAGGTGGTGGTAACCTTCATAAGCTTACCGCCGTCCTCGTATACCTTGACCGAGTGCTTATAATAACCGTTCTGTCCGATCTCATCACCCTTCTTGTTATCTACCGTCTCGTAGTAAACGTAAGTACCGGGAGTTCTGTACTTATCCTTCGAGGTGACCTCGGTGGGAGCGCTTACGGTCATATTCTCCTCGCCCCAGTATACCCAGTGCTTATCAAGAGTTATACTGCTCACCTCATCAAAGGGAACCTTGCCGTCGATCTTCAGCTTACGCTGAATTGCGCTGACGCTGCTCTTACCGTAAAGGCTGTCGGTAATAATGCAGTTGTAGTACTCGATCTGAATGTAATAAAGACCGGTCTGCTCCTCAGTAAGATTGAAGTGCCAGGTGGCAGAAGCAGCCTTCGAGCCGTCTGCATTGGTGGTGGGAAGATAAACGCTGCTGTCCCAATTCTCATCGCCAAAGCTACCCCATGCTTCGGGGTCGGCCTCCTGCGATTTGAGGCAATCCTCGCTCTCGGACGTTAGCATTCCGTCGCCGTCAAGGCGGGTAACGTCCAGCTCAATTTCAGAAAGCGTTTTGTCCCACTCGCTGCTGCTATGGTTGCTTGAATAATCAGCGTAGCTTGAAAGGCCGAGAAGCTCACGCATCTCGTCAAGCGTTGCAGCCGAACCGGAATTAGTATTTCTTTCCGTCTCACCGGCCGCAAACGAGCTGACGCCGAAAGCACCAAGCAAGGTGGTTACAGAAAGCACAAAACATATAGCCTTCTGAAGCATTCTTCTTTTCATTTGCTTTTTCCTCCGTGAATTTCAGTTACAATATGCATGCTCGTTCCGCACACATATTATAAAGTAAGAAAATTATAGCACAACAAAAAAATTCTGTCAATAGCCAAAAAGCCTTGATACATAAGGAAAAATGGCGATTTTTAACAACGATAAATCAATACCGTTACAGCAAATGTAAATTATTGTTTACTAGCCCTTTGGATTTTTCAATAATGTAAAATTTGATAGTAAATTGCTTTTACCATTTTCCCTTGATTTCCTTATGCTATCACTCAATTTTACCACAGAATTGTAAATTATATTTACCATCTTTCCTATTTTTTACAACCAAAAAATCACTTTCCCGAAGTCTGTGAAATATGCACAAATTATGAACATTTTTTTCTACAACCCAAAAAACAAAAAGTGCGAAAAACCCAGCTGTCATCAGGTTTTTTCGCACTAAATATTACATTTTTTTCCTATTTTTTACAATGTTTTCCAGCAAAAATACTTACTCGCATAATGTATCAAAAGGTCGGGATCTCCTTATCTGACGATAAATCCTCCGCACATTACCACACCGCCGAGGTACAGAACGGCCGACTGTCCGGGGGAGGATCTTACCGGCTCATCAAATCGGAGAGTGGCGCTGCCGTCAGGGTGCAGCTCGGCATTTGTCTCAGCGAGAGGCGCCGTGTAACGGAGCTTTACCAAAAGATTTAGCTTTACCGACTCGGTCGGACGCGCCATACCCGAATAGACCATATCGGCAAGTCTTACCTCAAGGCTTCCCGACATATCGGAAGATAGTGTCACGGTATTGCTTATCGGGTCGATATTCGTTACGAAGGCGCGGGAGCCGAGAGATATTCCAAGGCCCTTGCGCCTTCGTAACGAATATCGACCCGATAAGCAATACCG
>SVTZ01000007.1 GCA_015063525.1 Oscillospiraceae bacterium | reverse complement strand
TGCGGTTGGTCTCTTTTGTTGCTTGGATAAGCAGATTTAAACTTAGCACGCGAAAGCGTGCGTAAGTTCACATACTCCGCCCGAAGGTCGACAAGCTTGCTTGTCAGGCGCAGGGCGCGAGTATCTTCGCCCCCGGCGAATACCTTGCTACCCAGACCAATCCTTGCGGTTGGTCTCTTTTGTTGCTTGGATAAGCAGATTTAAACTTAGCACGCGAAAGCGTGCGTAAGTTCACATACTCCGCCCGAAGGTCGACAAGCTTGCTTGTCAGGCGCAGGGCGCGAGTATCTTAGCCCCCGGCGAATACCTTGCTACCCAGACCAATTAAACGGCGGTTCGTCTTTTTTATTAAAATATCCTTGCAACTTTTGCTATTGTGTGGTATAATTACAGAGTAAAAGAATGCAGTTTTGGTTAATAATGTTAAAATGTTAGTAAAGGTTTACGAAATATGCGCTTTGTTTGTCCTAAATGCCGTGAAAAACTGAATATTTTAGACGGCAGGTGCGCTTGCGACAACGGCCATTCATATGACAAAGCGAGAGGCGGATATTATAATCTGCTCCTCGGTGCTTCGGGCGGCACTCACGGTGACAATCGCGAGATGGTGCTTGCAAGACGTGCCTTTCTCGGAGGTGGATATTATGAGCCTTTGGCGCGCTATCTTTCCTTCCTCGTTCTTGAACATACACAAAAGGTAGGCTGTCTTCTTGACGCAGGCGCGGGAGAGGGGTATTACACTGATTATTTAGAGCGTGCGCTATACGACCGTGACGGCGAAAGCGACGTCTCTGCCTTCGATATCTCAAAGGACGCGGTGCGCGAGATAGGCAGAAAAAATCCGCGCATATCTCTTGCAGTAGCGGGCTCATATCATATGCCAATTGCCGATTCGGAGTTCGACACGGTCATCAACACCTTCTCACCCCTAGCACGGGAAGAAACGCACAGAGTTTTGAAGCCGGGCGGTATATTCATTATGGCGATCCCCGGTGAAATGCACCTTTACGATTTGAAAAAAGTCATTTATGACACCCCTTACAAAAACGAGGTGGCCGATACGGTTCTTGAAGGCTTTGAGCTGATTTTAGACGAGCCTTTAACCTACAAATTCTTTCTTGACAGTCAGGAAAAGATAAGGGATCTGTTTATGATGACCCCATATGCCTACCGCACAAAGCTCGAAGATAGGGCAAAGGTTGAGGCGCTGAAAACTCTTGAATGTACTGCGGATTTCCGCATTTTCGTATATAAAAAGCTATAATAAGGTGATAAAATGGATTTAAATCACGGAAAATATCTGGGCGTTGATTACGGCGACAAGCGCACAGGTCTTGCCGAATGTGACGTCTCGGGAATGCTTGCAAGCGGCATCTGCACCATAAGCGAGGGCGGAATGAGAAACACCGCCGTCCGCGTTGCAAAGGAAGCCGAGATGCGCGGATGTAAAAAAATAATAATCGGCCTTCCGAAGAATATGGACGGCAGCGAGGGCGAGCGCACTCAGGTTATCCGTGCCTTTGCCGAGCTTCTTCGTGCGGAGACAGAGATTCCGGTAGACTTTTACGATGAGCGAATGACGACTATGGTGGCCTACCGTTTCCTCGGTGAGACAAAAACCTACGGAAAGAAGCGTAAAGAGGCTATTGATACTCTCTCGGCTGAAATAATTCTGCAAAACTACATCGACCGCGAGCGCGCGATGAAAGGCTAGGGAAAATATGAAGAAAAAGGTTTTAATAATATATACCGGCGGCACAATCGGTATGAAAAAGACCGAAAAAGGCTATGCGCCCATCTCCGGCTTTCTCGGCGAGGCAATCTCGGCAATCGGGGATATGAATAGCGCAGACGCGCCTCTTTGGGATCTGTGCGAGATGTCGCCGCTGCTTGACTCCTCGGATATTACCGTTAAGGAGTGGAATAAAATAGCAGAGGTAATCTATAAAAATTACGCTCAATACGATGGCTTCGTGGTGCTTCACGGAACGGACACGATGGCTTACACCGCCTCGGCTTTATCATTTATTCTTCACGGACTTGATAAGCCCGTGGTGCTGACCGGCTCGCAGATACCACTTTCCGAGATACGCAGTGACGGCAGAGATAATCTCGTTACCTCGCTTATTATTGCGGCAGACGGAATTGCAAACGAGGTCTGTCTCTATTTCAGCGGCAAGCTGCTTCGCGGCAACCGCGCGGTGAAGATGAGCGCAGACCAGCTTGTGGCATTTGATTCGCCTAATTATCCTCATCTTGCCGACGTTGGAATTTCCATAAGATACAATTATTCCGCCATTGGAAAGCCTTCCGGCAAAAGTCTTGAGATGCGCCCATTTTCAAACGTGCCTATCGGTGTTTTGAAGGTATTTCCCGGTATACAGTTCGGTCTCTTTGAGTCGATTATGACCGAAAAACTCTCGGGTATAGTTCTTGAAACCTTCGGCGCGGGCAACATCCCCTCCGACGGCGGCGCGCTGATACCTATAATTTCCCGCGCATTTGAAAGCGGATCGGTTATCACCGTTTGCTCTCAATGTCCCTCGGGCACGGTAACACTGGGTGCGTATGAGACAAGCTCCGCGCTTAAATCTGCCGGTGCTGTCAGCGGCTTTGATATGACTACCGAGGCGGCTGTCGCAAAGCTTTACTATCTCTTTAGCCTGGGTCTTTCAAAGGACGAGATAAAGGAGAAAATGGAAGAAAATCTTCGCGGCGAGCTTTCATAATTTTCGTTTTTTAAAGGCTTTTTGGTAAGATAATCTTTGAAAAATTATATTTTTTGACATTTTATTCTTCCCTCCGGCATATCTTGAAGCGGAGGAATTAAAATGAAAAAAACAGCTTGCTTAATAATTGTAATCTTGCTTTTCGCTTTTGCGCTTGTCTCTTGCAGAGAGCAGGGGAACGCATACGAGATGCTGACGGAATTTATAACCGTATACGATGCGGAGGGTGTGATATATTCGCCCGATATTCCCGAGGGGCGCGCCGGCTATATTCCCGAAGGTTTAATGGAAAAGGCCTTTGTTTTCTCGGGCAGATTTCCCGATAACTACGCCGTGTTTCTGAACTCGCATACGGATAAACCGTCGGAGTGCGGAATTTTTATCTCGGAGAATGCCGAGATGCTGGCATCTCTTGAGGAGACCTGCCTTGAGCGCGTGCGTCTTTTGGGCGGCGGCTTTGTGAAAAGGCGCGGAAATGCGGTTTACTATTCAACAATGCAGGACAGCGAGCGCGCAGAGCGCATTTTTAACGAAATCATCAGATAATAAGGAACAGGAAAATGAACATACAGGAAGTTATACTTTGTAAATTCGGAGAGGTTGTGCTTAAGGGCGCAAACCGCCAGAGCTTTGAGTCCCAGCTTATAAAGGAGCTTCGCCGCAGAGCGAGCCCTTATGGCATCTTTAAAATTTACTTCAAGCAGTCTACCGTATACGTTGAGCCTACCGACGAGCTCTGCGATATGGACGGAATGTACGATGCGGCAAAGAAGGTGTTCGGCATCGTTGGTGTAAACCGCGCGGCCGTTTGTGAGAAAAACATGGAGAGCATTATGACTCTGGCAAGAGAATACCTGCCGGAGAAGCTTGCGGGAAAGCGCACCTTCAAGGTTGATGCAAAGCGCTCGGATAAGCGGTTTCCCCTAAAATCCCCCGAGATCTCCCGTGAGATAGGCGGAGTTATCCTCTCCACAGTCCGCGGAATTAAGGTAGACGTTCATAATCCCGAGGTCACCGTCACTGTTGAGGTTCGCGATGACAATGCGTATATCAGAGCAGGGCAGGAGCCCGGAGCAGGCGGTCTCCCTCTTCGCTCCGCGGGACGCGGTCTGCTTCTCCTTTCGGGCGGTATCGACTCTCCTGTCGCAGGCTGTATGATGGCAAAGCGCGGTATGGAGATCGAGGCTTTGCACTTTGAGTCCTTCCCTTATACCTCCGAGCGCGCAAGGGAAAAGGTTATGCAGCTTGCTCAGGAGATGTGCGCGTTCTGTTCAAAGATCCACGTTCATGTCATCTCCCTGACGCATATTCAGGAGGAGCTACGCGATAAGTGTGAGGAGGACTATTTCACAATTCTTCTCCGTATTTTTATGATGCGTCTGTCCGAGAGATGCGCTAGAGAATATAAATGCCACGCATTAATTACCGGCGAGAGCCTTGGTCAGGTAGCCTCTCAGACTCTAAAGGCTATTGAGGTCACCGATTCCGTAGTCAATCTGCCTGTATTCCGTCCTTGTATAGGTCTTGATAAAAATGAGATCATTATTCAGGCACGCCATTACGGTACTTTTGACACTTCTATTCTCCCGTTTGAGGACTGTTGTACGGTTTTCACGCCCCGTCATCCCAAGACTCAGCCGAAAATTGAGGACGTAATGCGCGAGCTTGAAAAGGTAGACGTCGAAGCTCTTCTTGAGGAAGCTTATTCTACCAAGCAAACCGAAACCAAGCTTATTTACCCCAATTATCGCTGATTTTGACAAGTTAAGTTTGCAAAAAATACATAAAAATAGCAAGAGTCGAAGGATTTTACTCCCGAGACTCTTGCTGTTTTTATTTGTTTTAGTTTGCGTTTTCTATGTTTCGGACAACCAATGGTTGCCCTTGCATTCAGCGTTTATTTTACCACTTCGAGCTTAATGGTATTTGTGTTTCCTCTCGGACCGCCGATAAGTCCTCCGGTCATAACCACGTTGTCGCCGGGTGCGAGACGGAGAACCTCCTTTGCTTTACGCAGGGCGTTGTAGAACATAACCTCGTTGGACTCGAACTTCTCAGTCATAACCGGAAGGACACCCCAACTCATATTCAGCTTTCTCCAGGCCTGCTCGTTGGTTGTAAGGCCGATAATGTCAACCGGACATCTGAAGCGGCTTACCATTCTTGCGGTTTGTCCGCTGACGGAGTTAACCACGATGCACTTTGCGTTAACGTCGATAGCCATAGCGCAGGTAGCGTGGGAAACGGCGTCTGCGTTACTCTTGATTTTAAAGCTTGAGCTATGGAAACGGTCGGTGTAATTTATACCGCCCTCTGTAAACTCAGCGATTTCCGCCATATATCGTACCGCCTCTGCCGGATGAGCGCCGACTGCAGTCTCGCCCGAAAGCATAACCGCGCTCGATCCGTCGTAAACCGCGTTTGCCACGTCACTGATTTCTGCTCTTGTGGGTCTTGGGTTGTGTATCATAGACTCAAGCATCTCGGTCGCGGTAATAACTCTCTTGCCGAGCAGACGGCATTTTTTGATAAGATGCTTCTGTATTGCCGGAACCTCAACAAAAGGAATCTCAACGCCAAGATCGCCTCTGGCGACCATAATGCCGTCGGCAACCTTACAGATCTCATCAATATTATCAACGCCTGCACGGTTCTCGATTTTAGCGATAACATCGATGTTATCTCCTCCGTTTTCGTCAACGAACTCACGCACCGCGCGGATATCCGCCTCGCAGGAGATAAAGGATGCCGCAACAAAATCAATACCGTTTTTAATACCAAAAAGAAGATCGGCCTTATCAGCCTCGGAGAGATAATCCTGGGTCATGGTCTTGTTGGGGAAGTTCATACTCTTCCTGTCAGAAAGCTCGCCGCCGACGATAACCTTGCAGACAGCTTCGCTTCCCTCAAGCCTTACGACCTCAAATATTACAAGGCCGTTGTTGAGAAGAATTCTGTCGCCAACGTTGAGGTCGTGGATTAGTCCCTTGTAGCTTACCGAAACACGGGTCTCGTCGCCAACGATATCCTCGGTTGTGAAGATGAACTCGTCACCCTCATTAAGGTTGATCTTCTTATCCTTAAAAGTACCTATTCTGTACTCGGGGCCCTTGGTGTCAAGCATGATTGCAATAGGAAGGCCGAGTTTTTCTCTCACCTGCTTTACAAGATCGAATTTCTTCTGATGCTCCTCGTGCGTACCGTGCGAGAAGTTAAGTCTTGCAACGTTCATACCGCTGCGGCACATTCTGGTGAGTACTTCCTCATTTTCGGACGCAGGTCCAATGGTGCAGATTATCTTTGTTTTGCGCATTTTTTGCTCCTTTTTCTTTATGTATCGGCGGATTTAAGTGACTCTCTGTATTGCGACGGAGAAATGCCGAAATGTTTTTTATAAATCCTTGAAAAGATGGTCGGGTCGATCACGCCGCAGCGCTCAGCTATCTCACCGATGCTCATCTTTCCGCCGCAAAGTTCGATCATAGCCTTTGCATTTTTCATTCTCACCGTATTAAGATATTTCTTCGGTGTCATTCCCGTAACGGCCTCAAACTCCGATCGAATGTAGTCTCTGGTGTAACCGCTTTCGTCAAGCAGACCGCCTATGCTGAGGTCGCTTGAGCCGTATTCGCTTTCTATTTTGTAAATAATCCTTTGTATTGCTGCAGAGGTGTTCTTCGGCGTGCGCTTAAGGTTTAACAAAACATATTTTATAAGAGCATAACACAGACAGTCGAGGTATCCCTCGTTACCGTCCTTGTTATGCAGTATCAGCTCGGAAAGCTTTCGTCCCTCGCTCAGCTCGTTATCGGTAATATGCTGAATTTGCTTGATGTAGGAGAGAAGGTCAAAGCGGCCCGCGATCAGCAGAGCTCTGTATCTTCCAACCGGATTGATAAAACAATCACAGCCCGCAGGAATTATGAAGATTCCACCCTCATACATAGGGAAAGAGTCATCACCCGAGACGATCTCACCTCTGCCGGACAGTACCGTAAGTATTCCCGCCGTGCCGTAAAAATCAGCCAAACGGTCATCCGAAGCAACTGCTCCGATCGGGGCGGAAATATTAATTTTTCTCTCGTCCCTGTTGGTCAGGACGTCGGCGTAAACCGTCATGAAATCAGCCCCTCCTCCTCAAAACGTTTATTTGGGGAAATCCAGACACGCTGTTAAAAAAATGGTTGTTCCGACACATATTATAGCATATATTTTTTCCTTATTCAATCAGTTTTTTTTATTTTTTTCAAAAAAGTCAAAAAAATCTCGCTTTTAATCAAGTTTGCAGAGTAAAAAGTCTAACGCTTTTGTTTTTCTTATGTTATACTGTATGTACAATGTGCTACTCAAAAGCCTTTGGGAAGCTAAACTTTTATAAGATTTAGATAAATTCTCGCCCCATGCGGCGCAGTGGTTCGTTGGATATCGGAAATTATAAAAAATTTCAAGAGGGACATGAAAGGGAATTCTTATGAGAAAGATTCTACTACTTTTCGTTATTATTGTTACGGTGCTGGCGTTGCTTTGCTCCTGTGAACTCGTAGACAAAGCCGGCGAATTTTTCGGTAGCATAACCGGCGGTAACGGCACCAGCGGCGGTAACGGCATTACCGACGATAACGGCGACACTAATGATGACGGTAATAAAACGGCAGCCGTGATATGGTCGCAGGACGTTACTCCTACCTTGGTATTTGAAGAGGAGATGGAAGACGTCACATCGCTATTCCATCACATTTATCAAGTGATAGGCGTTGCTCCCAAAATGTCTAAGCTTCCTGCAGAAGAAGTTGAGAACGAGATCATTATCGGTGACGTTGGACGTCAGATCTCGGATACCGCTTATCTCAAGCTTGATAGATTCGCCGACTTTTATTCACTTGAAGCAGAGGGCAACAGTGCTTACCTCATCTATGCAGAGGGAGGAAATCTTTCAATCGCTTATAGCGATATTTTTTCCAGATATGCGGCAATAGATTGGCTTATCGCTAACGCTGCCGATGACACCTTTGCTGCAGACGGCGTGGTTGCCAGACAAGAGTTTGACACTCAGGATTTCATTGCAGGGTATAGAAATGCAGGGCGCGAAGAGAGCTTTGCAATGATTGAGAAGACTTTCGGAACCGAGACAACCGATGCAGTCCGTATGTTATGCAACCTCTTTGATTACAGACTTTACGTCCTTCTTGCTAACCTTTACGACCCCGGTGTGGGAGGCTTTTACTATTCCTCCTCTGCGAGAAATACGAAGCGTTATCTTCCCGACGTTGAGTCTACCGGTCAGGCTCTCGGAATAATTGAGAAGCTCGGTCTCTCTGCAGAGGCAGAGGAGATCGTGGTCGGTGATGACACCTATCGCTATCCGAATTTCCTTCCCGATGAGATGATATCCGAGCTTTATTCCTTTGTAAGCGGGCTCAAGGCACATAACGGATACTACTACCACTCTCAGTGGGGAACCTCTATCAACACCACCAGACTTGAGTCGGATAAGGCTTGGGGCGAATATCTCGTATCTATTCTCGGCAAGGGCATAGGCGTTGATGCCGAGGAGGCTGCTTCGGCGGTTATTGCGGATATTGTTCAGACAGAGGAAAATGATGCTGAGAGGACTACTCTTATCAACTATCTCGAAAAAAACCTCAGCGTTGACTCCTATACCGTTTCTGAAAACCTAAAGGCTAATTTTGATGCTATCAAGTCCTACGGTCTTGTTTCCGATGTGGTTGAGTATCTCAACGCGAACCTTCTTTCCAATGGTCTTTACGAAAACCGTTCAAATTTCAAGACCATTAACGCTCTTGCCAACTTTATTGGTATGTTCGGAGATGCCCTTGTATTTACCGACGGTGCAGCAACCGTAAACAGCGCGATTTCGACTATTTATTATAAAGAAGACAGTCCCTCTTCTATTTACGACATATACAATTGTTGGGTTGTTATAGACACTATTCTTTCCGGACTTACCGAGGAGGATGCGGCAGCTTTAAAGGCTGCTATCCGTGAGCAAACCGTTGATCTTCTTCAAGCTACCTTCGATAAGCTCTCTGTTTTCAAGAATGTTGACGGTGGCTTCTCAACAAATGTGGAAAAGTCCGGACAGTATTACAAAGAGATGCTCGTTGCCGTAGAGGCAGCTAACGAAAGCGATATAAATGCAACATATATGGCTGTTGTTACCGTTTTCGACTATCTGCTTCCCATTCTTGGCATCGACACCCCCGAGATATTCTTCGGATTTGACGCCGACTACTTCCTTCAGTCGGTTGAAAATCTTGAGGATGTAATCAAGGAAACCTCGGTTTCCAAGGTTAAGCCTATTATAAGCGATGTCAGAGTTTATGACTTTGAGTCAGGTGATCTTGTCAGCAATTCCAACAACATTCTTGTAAACAACTCCCTTGCGGATGTAGTTTCCAGAATTGAAAGCGATTCAACTACCGAGAGATATGAGGGATGCTTCCTTTCTATCATTACAGACCCTAACGATGCAAGCAACAAGCTTCTTCAGACGGTTGTAAATGACGGACTTAATTCAAGCCTTACTCTCTATCCATATTATAAGGATGATGACGGACTTATTCTTGTTTTCGAGTTTGACTACTGCTATATTGCAGAGGGTAACTTTAATTGGGGCGGCATCGACCACTTTGATATTAACTTTGCAGACGATACCGTGGTAAGCGAGCAGGCCATCTATAAGCCCACTCTCTATGATACCGATGGAGACGGTAAGCTTGAGGTTTCGGTACGAGGCGGAAATATTTCTGGTGACGCAGGCGTTGCTCTTAATGTTCCCGGCGGCACTTGGATCAAGATCCGCGCCGTAATTGACGAGGTTACTCATAAGCTTGACATCTATATGTCCACCGACGGCGGTGAGAGCTGGTTCTTCTGCCTTAATAAGTCGAAGCAGCTTAACGAAAGCTCGGTTATCTCCATGACCCTGCGCTTCACCGCAACACTTGCAACGAAAAGAGTAGAGTACTTCGATAACATTTCGTTTGAGAGAATGAATTACATAACCTTTAATTCTAATGTCGGATATAAGAATTACGGAGTAGTTCCCGTAGATACTCTCGAGTAAATTATCGCCCTATGCGGCACAGTGGTTCGTTAAATATCATAAAACATAAAAATTCTTCAAGAGGGAAATGAAAGGAGATTCTTATGAAGAAGATTCTATTGCTTTTCGTCACTATTATTACGATGCTGACGTTGCTTTGCTCATGCGATTTGATAGATAAGATCGGTAGCATTTTTGGCGATAACGGCGGCACCGGTGATGGCGGCGGCACAAACAACGGCGGTGGCACAACCGGAACTGTGATTTGGTCGGAGGATACCGTTCCCACTTTGGTATTTGAGGAGGAGACCGAGGATATCACCTCTCTGTTCCAGCACATTTACCAAGTGATAGGCATTGCTCCCAAGATGTCTAAGCTTCCGGCGGCTGAAGCTGACAACGAGATTATTTTCGGTGATGCAGGACGCGCACTGTCAGATCTTGCTTATGATAAGCTTGACAGATATGCAGACCTTTATTCGCTCGAGTCTGACGGTAATAGTGCATATCTTATATATGCCGAGGGCGGAAACATTGCCGTTGCATACAGTGATACATATTCCAGATACGTTGCAGTAGAAAATCTGATCGCGATTGCAAGTGGAGATACCTTCGCTTACGACGGCGTGATTGCAAAGGGCATTTTTAATACCCTTGATTTTATTGCCGAGCGCAGAAATGTCGAGCGCGAAAAGGACTTTGCGGCTATCGAGGCGGAAAAGGGTAAGGACGTTGCAGATGCCATCCGCAGTCTTTATAATCTCTACGGCACCGAGCTTTACTACCTCATTGCTAACCTTTATGACCCCGCTGTCGGCGGCTTCTACTATTCTGTTTCCGGCAGAGATAATACCGGCTATCTTCCCGACATCGAATCTACCGCGCAGGCCCTTAACCTTGTTGACTATTCCGGGCTTTCCGCAGGTGTTCTGGGAGTGGATGCAGGTGCCTACGGTACCGTATATTATCCCAATATCCTTCCCGAGAGTATGCACGAGGAGATTTACAACTTTGCGCTTAGCCTTCGTGCCGAAGACGGTTATTTCTACCATCCTCAGTGGGGAACAGCCATCAGCTCCTCCCGTAAGGGCAGAGACCAGGGCTGGGGCAGCCGAATGATTGCAGTCTTCGGACAGCTTGTTGATGAAACGTCGGTAAGCTCGGTAAGTGCGGTTTCCTACGTTGCTCCTACAAAGGAGGCTCTGACCGATAAGCTTCTTGCCTCCGATGCATATATTGCGGCTTCAAAGGTTCTGCCTAAGGTGGATCGTGTTTCCGCGGCGTTTGACTTAACCTCTGAGGCAACCTTCAAGGCTTTCCTTGACGAAGGACTTGCGCAGGATTCCTATAACACAGGTAATACCATTAACTCTAACATTTCCGCAGTTAAAAAGGCCGGCCTTTACGATTTTCTTTATGAATATCTCGTAGAGCATCAGTTCGATAACGGCCTTTGGGAAGAGGAGACCTCCTTTAACGCTATTAACGGCCTTAT
The DNA here is from genome assembly GCA_015063525.1 of Oscillospiraceae bacterium. Taxonomy (GTDB): domain Bacteria; phylum Bacillota; class Clostridia; order Oscillospirales; family CAG-272; genus UBA1740. Next base: position 17,002 of record SVTZ01000007.1, on the reverse strand, counting down.
GAAGCTTTGCAGCGCATTTGATGCTGACCATCCCTTCCCCAACCCGACCAAGGCAATCGAGAGCACTATCGAAGTAATGACCGATCCCGAACTGGAGATAGTCCATGTTTGCTACGTTTACAACCCTTGGGTTGCACTTTACAACGTTCTTCCTCATTGCTCCGTGCAGGACGAGGCAGAGTTCCGTGAAATGATCAATGATCGTGCCGCAGAGCTTATTCTTAATACATTTGACAAGCTTTCTATGTTTAAGAAGGATGACGGCGGATTTTCATATTTCCCCGACCGCACAACGCATCTGTCTCAGATGGCTCTTGTTGCAGTTGCAGGCACTGCGGAAAGTGACGTTAATGCAACCGGTATCGCGGTAAGCACCGTAACGCAATATATGATGCGAGTTTTGGGCATAAAGGCTCCGGAACTCTACCATAAGTTTGACACTATATACTTCACCGAAACTCTTGAGAACCTTCAGCCGGTTATCAAGAAGACCTTCAACACCAAGGTTGAGGCTATAACCTTCGATGATTACGATCCCTCTCAGGGTGAGGAGGCTAACGGCGTTGTTCTTTATCCCGACGCAAATGCTCAGGTTAATATCGGTAACACTACCATCGGTGACGACGGTAAGTATACTTGGGTTGCTTCTTCCGTTATCCCCAACCCCGCACCCGGTGCGTCTCCCGATGACCTTGTTCTTCGTGTTATCGACTACGTTTACGACCGCGATGGCAACGGCAAGATTGAGGATAGCAAAACTCCCGCCGAAATGCCGGGAACGGGAAGTAACGTTGAATTCTTCATTCCCAACACCAGCTCGGTAGGTGAATGCTACGTCTTTGAGGCTGATCTTTACTTCAACTCCGCGAGTGCAACTAATATGAGCGACTGCCTTGCTCAGTTAACCTTCAATACCGCAAAGGTCACCAGCTCGCATTCGACCTGGATGGACGTTTACTCTTACGTTAAGGACGGCAAGACATATCTCCGCCTTAAGGAAAACTGGGCAGGTCCCGATAAGGTAACCGACGGTTACGTCGTTACCGGAATTCCCGCTGACGAGTGGTTCAATCTTCGTATTGAGACATACAAGGTCTACGGTGAAAGCGGCAAGCTCGCTTCTATTGAGATGAAGTTCTACCTTAACGGCGAGTACGCAGGTGAGTGCGACGGTGGCGGATATTGGTCGACCACCAACAATGCATATGTTGACAGAGTTATCAGCGCATTCAGATTCCAGCTTTATCGTCATAGTACAAGTGAGTGGTATTTCAATAACGTTTCCACATACAAGACCGATGATAAGTACGTTCAAGAGGATTATCCCGCTTACATTAAACCCTCTGATACCGAGATATACGACTTCGAGACAGATCTTCTTGAGTCAAATGAAAACATTACTATCGTAAATAACACTATAGGTGCAGACGGCGAGGACAACAGAAACTATGTTGACAACTCCACCGCAGCCCTTTATAATGGCGGCTCCTTCCTCAGCATTGCGGCAGATCCTAAGAACTCCGCTAACAGCGTTCTTAAGGTCGTCACCACAACTCCTACAGGTGATATTCAGGCTTCTTCTCTTAATCTTAATCCCTTCATTAAGGATAAGGACGGTCAGCTCTACGTTGTAGACTTCGATTATTACCTTGAAGCAGATGCAAATACTAAGGCAGGAACGATAGCTTCCTTCAAGCTTCTCTACGGCACGGCAACTGCCGATGCAACCGTTCAGGCTATCTACAAGCCTGCGGTAATTACCGATCTTAACTTCAGACCCGGTAATATTGATAAATCAAGCTTCAATATTCTGAACGGTCAGTGGGTGAAGATCAAGACAGTGATTGATGCAAAGAATAAGACTCTTACTACCTTCGTTTCTCTTGACGGCGGCGCAACCTGGACCAATTATATGAAGAGCGATGTAGTTATCGGCTCCGACAGAATCTCTGCAGTACAGCTCACCTTCGATACCGGTGTTGCAGAGAACAGAGTTCAGTACGTTGATAACCTTTCGCTTACTATGATTAAGGAGCTTTACCTTACCCTTACAAACGGTGAGGAAAAGACCTATGGCGTACCGCTTACCGTAGTACCCAGCGATACTAAGGTTTACGACTTTGAGTCCGGCACCGTGGAGAGCAATTCTCAGAATATTGTAATATACAATCCTCTTTCCAGCGATGAGACTAAGATCGATTCGAATTCTACTGCCACCGGTACGGCAGGAAGCTTCCTTTCCATCGCAACCGATCCTGAGAACGGCGCTAACAAGGTTCTTAAGAACTTCGTTAATAACGGAACCTCTGCTAAGATCACCATTAATCCTTATATTGAGAGCGAAAACGGTAAGATAATGGTGCTTGACTTTGATCACTATTATGCGCAGGAAGAAGAAAGTGCTTGGCAGGGCATAGGCCACTTCATCTACAACTTCTCCGAGGATAATTCCTTGTCGACTCAGGGTATCTACAAGCCTACTCTTAGTGATTCCGATAATGACGGCAAGCTTGATATTATGTACAGAGGCGGTAACATTAGCAATGCTGAACTTAACATTAGCGGTAAGCAGTGGATCAAGATCAGAGCTGTGCTCGACCTTGAAGCTAAGACTCAGCAGGTTTATATGTCCTCCGACGGCGGAGATACTTGGGTTTGCTGCTCGGGATCTCCCGTTAAACTCAATGAATCCGAGGTTGTTTCTGTATCGATTCAATTTACAGCGAATGTTGCTAAAAACAGAATTGAGTACTTTGATAACATCTCCTTCGTTAAGGTTGACGGCATTTCTATGAACATTGGCGGCACCGAAACGGTTTTCGGTGAAGTAAAGTAATTTTTCAGCAATAATAAATGCGGCTCTCCAACGTGAGAGCCGCATAAACCCCGCGCGTAATTGCCTGAAATAACAGCTTTTACGCACTTGTCAGCGGTCGGGTGACCGCACGAGGAAAATCTATATTATGTTTACACGTGACGATTTGATTACCGAGGAAAGACTCGCGTCTCTTCGCGAGATCAGAACTGCCAAGAGAGAGGAGAGCTTCGCAGCTCTTGTTCCCTTAATGGGGAAGGATGCCGTAGACGAGGTCCGTAAGATCTACGATATGTTCGACGAGCGAATGCTTATCTGGTATGCCGGACTTTACGACCCTGAGATCGGTGGCTTCTATTTCTCTAACTCGGCAAGAGATGCCGAGGGCTTCCTGCCCGATATCGAGTCCACTGCGCAGGCAGTAGGATTTATTGCAGAAATGTGCGGGATTTGCGAGGGTGAGGCAAAGGGAGATTTCCCGATAACTAAATTTCCTTCTCATTTGGCAAAGAAAATTTGTAATTTCGCTTACAATCTGCAAGATGAGGACGGCTTCTTCTATCATCCACAGTGGGGCAAGAACATCTCCGCCGCAAGACGCGGCAGAGACCACGGCTGGGCCTGGCGAATGATCGAGCCTCTGGGTGTTGAATGTAAGTATGTCAGACCTACGAAGCGTACGAATCAGACGGGTCAAGTACCTGCATCCTTCCCGGATTATCTCCAGTCTGTCGACGCATTTAAGGAGTGGCTTGCAAAGCAGAATATATCCACTAGATCATACCCCTTCGGTAATCTTATAAATTCAACCGCAGGTCAGATTAAAGCCGCAGGTCCCGAATATGTTAAAATACTTGTAGATTGGCTTAATGAAAATCAAAATCCTGAGAATGGACTTTGGGAGCCGCAGGTAAATTATGCCTCGGTAAACGGCCTTATGAAGATGAGCATAACCTTGCCAAGCTTTGATGCCGCACTCCCTTATCCCGAAAAATCCTTTGAAAGCTCTCGCCTTGCGGTTATTTCCGATGAGGAGGTAACCTTCGCTTGCCAATTCTATAACGCTTGGGCCTCGGTTCAAATGTCTATAAAATCAATGGAATTTGCAGGGGATTACGAAAAGGCGGAGGAATATCGTCGCCGCTTAAGAGAAAGCGCTCCCGAGATGATAAGAATTACCGGCGAGAAGATCGCTCTTACCGCGGTCGGCGACGGCAGCTTCGCTTACTTTACTGCCGCATCCGGTAAGACCTGTACTGTGTCACAGGGCGCTCGCGTGGCTCTTGACAATGTCAGAGAGGGTGATGTAAACGGCAACGGTTGCTCAACGAGGGCACCTCTTAGGTATATGTTTGATGCCTTCGGTGCCAAGATCCCCCCATTCTTTACTCCCGAGGATGCTGAGTTCATATTCGAGCTCATGTCGGCGAGAAAACCGGTTGTGAAGATATATCCCCGTCCCGAAAACCTTTAAATTATATATTATAGGAAGAAAAACTATACAATAAAGAAAAATGACAACCTTAGGGTTGTCATTTTTTTGCATAAAGTGACTTTTATCAAGCTAAAATCCCATCTCGGTGAGCTCTTCGCACACCTGCTTGTAGAAGGCGTAGATCGCACCCTTTTGACTCTTTTTCGAGAACAGATCAATTATCTGAACGTGTGAGACGGGAATGTCGGTGCATTTTCCGCGGTATCTGCCGAATTTCGCTGATTTCTCCGCAACCAAGCCATCGTTATCGTGTATCTCGTAATGGTGCTGTATCTTCATCGGCAGAGCCATAATAAAGCAGTCCTTTATACTTGAAATACCGGTCGAATAGCTCTGGCAGTAGACCTTGTATGATAACTGCAGTGTCTCCTCGCTCTCATCTACAGCGCGAAGCTGATCGCAGGCGCGCATTGAGTCGGGATGCTTGTCGTGGAAGATAAGGCGATAGAAGTTATCTATAAAAAAGGCGCATATCTTTTTGATAGGTAAGGGGAGATCCCATATCTTCGATGCAATAATCGAACCTCGGTGAGGAGTGCAAAGGGTGGTAAGCGATGCAACTGAATCCTCCATATCGAGCTCGGTTATCATATACTTCGAGTCAAGCCCGCCTTTTGAATGGGCGATAATATTCACCTTTTCACATTGGCACTCGGCCTTAACTCGCTCGACAAAGTGCTTCAGTTGATCGGCGTTTGTTTCAATGCTGCCGAATCCGTCGGTATCGGCAATAAAAACGCGATATCCCGCCCTTTCAAGCTCGAAGCCTATCATACCGAAGGCGTTTAGTACGCGGAGCTGCTTAGCCGCAATTCCGTGTGCGAGGATTATTGGATATTTAGTTGGCATAAGATGGCTCCTTTCGAGATAGGGTAAAGGCTTTTTATAATCCTATCTTTTTGAGTCCGAGGACTATATCCTTGTATACATCAACAATGTCGGATACTCCTTTTGCAGGATCCTTTGACAAAGGTCTTCTTCTCATATCGACCTCATCGCAATGTGATATTCCTCGGTTATCCACTCCGCGGTAAATCCCCTTGAAAACTCCCCATTTAACCGCGTCTGGTGCTAAAAGGCCGTCGTTTTCACCTTCAATTTTATTTACCACCATGTTTGTAAGCCACATAAAAGCATCACTGCTCGGCTTTTTCATCACAAAAGCGTAGCTTTGGTAATAAATTCCTTCATAATCAATTACTTTTTCATTGAACCTTGATGCGGCGGTTGTTGTGAAGGAGTTGATGGAATTATATGTATTAGGATTTTTATCGCCAAGTATTCGGAACCAACAGTCTGCACAAAAGCAACCAAACTTGATTAGGAATTTAGGAAGCTTTATAAGCTTGTCGACGGTCTTTGAACCGTGGTGAGGTGTAGATATCGTAGTAAGAGAGGCAACTTTATCTCCTGCGCCAAAAATCGAAATAGCATATCTGCTATCCAATCCACCCTTTGAATGGGCGATTATATTCACTTTCTCGGCGCCGGTCTCTTCAATGATTTTGTTGATTCGCTGCGCAAGATGATGACCGTTTGTCTCTATATCAGCGTTGCTGTCCTGATTACCAAAGAACACCCTGCATCCCATCTGTTCAAGAGTTTTGGGAATTCTACCCCAATAGCAAATATGCTTGTAGTCGCGAAAACCCATTCCGTGTACCAATAATATTGGATACCTTAATTTAGAAAGCATTCAGATCACCTCCTGCTTTGTTTTTTATGAAAGCAAAATTTTTATTTGTTCCATCATCTTGTTTTCTTCCTTAATTATAGAAGCAAGCAAAACAGAGCATATAACTAATATAATAGCAACGGCTAATATATCTTCGGCAAAAACAATATTTATCAATCCAATCAACAGTGCGATCATCAAAGGTGGGCAAAAATACGTATATCCCTTTATTTTTCGTTTTCCGTTTTTTTCTTTTATTTTAATAGTTGCCCACGTTTTAGCGCTCTGTAATGAATGTGTTCGATTTCGTTTACCGTTTTCATAAAAACATGTAAATCCGTTATGAACGAAATACAAGTGTATCCTGTCCTTGAGGAAGTGTACTGTTTGAATAAATTCCATGGCGAATGTTGCTCGGCTTCAAGATATGGCATACCGCGTTCTTGTATTTCATTCACGGTTAATGTGGTTTCAAATGAGAAAAATTGCATATCTTCCTCCTTTTTCATTATTATATCATAAACTAGCTTATATGTCAATGGACGGTGCAATCGCAGCAAATCTCCTCATCTCCGGCCAAAAAGAAAGATACGGAAGGTTCGAATGAACCTTCCGTATCTTTGTGAAGGGGCGATAAAAAAGATATTTTCCGTTGTTTCGGTATGGATTTGAACCGTTGCAAAGGTTACTGCTTCATAATATCAATAACCTTCTTCGATAGTTCAGAAACTTTTTCGGATATACTTCTTCCACTGTCTATTATCGGCGCAGAAGGGGCAGTAAGTTTTATTTGTTTTAAACGCTTCAAAATTGCCATTCTTCCATAGAAAAAGCGCCATCTTTGCATATTGATTTGCGCTGCAAACCATACCAATTCTTCATAAGACATATTATATTTTGGAACCAAGACTCGAACAGCACTTCCACCGTTTCCTCTTGCCATGAAACGCCATGGTTGAACACATGCTCTACCAAAGCATGTAACTGTTATAGCGCCATCCGCAAAAACTTCTCCATCGACATCACCAACCAGTCGAATAATACTGTTTTGGGGATCTCCGGAAGAAACATAAGGACACGATCCAGCATGATAATTACTTTCCCCACTAGATTTGCCCCCTTTCACGACAAAAAATCTTTCTATCGAGTCCGTTTCCCCGTAGGGCATTGAGGGGAGGTTTTTCCAAGAGGGAAAATGGGGGAGCACTTCGTCGGCTATATCTTCAACACAAACTGCCGTAGTTAAAATAGACTTTGTAATTTCATCGCGATAACCGCTTTGTTCTTCTTCGGGAAATTCAGGTTGTGGCAAATACTGTTCGGGACAAAATTCAGCCCCCGCTTCCATGATTTTTTCTGCTTTTATAACTGTAGCCAATTTGGAATTGATTTTTTGTCCTAATCTAAATTTCTTAAATTCGTCAAGCACCTCTTCTAATTGCGAACCATCAGACTCTACGCGTTTCCCTTTTAGTTTCCTATAGCCATCATTCCAAATTTTTGCCATAAAAACATCGTCAGTAGCTTTTTGACTATATGGAGCTGCTATCATGATGGTTGTATCAACTGCCGTAGGATAAAATAAATCACCAGGGAGACTAATCATTCCCAAAACAGAATTTTTTTCTAAGAAGGAATTTCTCCAACCAGCATTATCTTCATCTGCAAAAATTCCCGATTTAACAACAACTGCAAGCAGTCCCGTTCTGTGTAATGCAGCCATTGCGGTATCTATGAAATTTCGTTCTGGTTCATCTTCTTGAGAAAAAGGAGGATTAATGAGCGCCTTTGTAAATCTTCCCTTTACGGTCTGTAAACTGTGCTCATCAAAGCAACTTGCATTTTCAATATGGCTCTTTCCATCACCCCTAAAAAACATATTAAGCGCAGCTAATGCCCAAACAGTTGGGTTTGTATCGAATCCATATAATGATTCTCTAATTATGGAATAAGAAACGCCCAAATCTTTAGATGTTTTCATCATTCTGTCGAAAGATGCAACCAAGAAACCACCGGAACCACATGCAATATCAATAACAGTATCTCTTGCTGTTACTTCAATTAATTCTGCACAAAATTTTGTAATATGACGAGGAGTAAAAACAATTCCTAACGAATTATTGTCATATCCATATCTAATAAAAGCTTCATATAATAATCCTAAAAAGTCAGTATCTGTTCTCAATAGTGATTTAATATTTAGGGATTTTAATATATATACAATCTTACTCATTTTTGGAGCCAATCTTGCATAATCAGCATCCAAAAGTTTTAATGTTTCTACTAATTGTTTTTTCTTTGATTCTTCAAAATGATCTGTTGTAGCAATTGCAGCCTCTACTAAATCATTAATGGAGGATAATTCGTTTCCACTGCCTAAATCAATTTCGCCTTGATAGAGAGCCGTAATCACCGCACCCAACACCTTGGGCCTTAGCGAAGGTTCGATTTTTGCTGAACGTAAAAGAGCGGAAAGTTCAATGGCAACTGAAATATAATCTGATACTTTAGGAACGGTTACCTCAGTCGTTCCATTTTTAGTTAAAAGGGCTGTTTCTAATTCTCCCACTGACGGAAAACTTGTCAAGTTAAAACCATGTGAAGACAGCGGAACCCAATTGTCATCGATTAAAAAGACGGTTTTAAACAAGTAACCATTATCTTCTTCGCCGGCCACGCCAACAGCTATGGTAATTGAAAAATTTCCAGCGCGGTTAATGGTTTCCGCATAATCAATTGCTTCTGAAAGAGCTGTATCAATTTTCTTTATATCGTTTTTTGCTTCGACAACAATAACCGGAGTTCCTTGTTTACACACTAAAAAATCGGGTTTTGCTTTTTCTAATCCTATATTAGGGAAATAATCCTCTATTTCTTGTTCTTCCAAAAAATCTCCACCTTTTTGAGGGTGCTTAGTATTCCATCCCTTTTGATTGGCAATTTCTCTTATTAAATACCTGCAGCGTGATTCTGCACGTTTACTACTTGCCATGAGATTCTCCTCCTAAAAAAAGAATAGGTATCTTAAGATAACATTATTATAACAAAAAAAGAGTAAACTGTCAAGATTATTATAGTTCTTTTTGACTCTTAGAGAGTGTTTTGTTTGTTGATTTCACATGAGTTCAAATCCTTTCATTATCGGAAAATACCCATTTTTCATCTACAAAATCGAACTAAAAAATTTTTCCCGAAAAAAAGCAAAAAAGCCTTGAAAAATCAAGGCTTTTTGCGGCGATATCTTTTTTATCGCCCTTTTATGGTGGAGATGAAGAGATTATCTAGGAATGCTCCGCATTTCGTCGCACGCGCAGAGTTTCTAAACTCCCGAGAGCCCTCGGTACACTCGGGTACTCGCTCGTTAAGAAACTCTAACTTGTCGCTCAACCAAAACAGTTATCAACTGTTTTAGTTGGCTCACTCTTGCGCCGCCCAAAAGGGCGGTGCAATCGCAGAAAATCTCCTCATCTCCGCCAGAAAAGAAAAAGCGGAAGATCCAAAAGGACCTTCCGTTTTTCTGGCGGAGATGAAGAGATTTGAACTCTTGCGCCGGTTGCCCGACCTACACCCTTAGCAGGGGCGCCTCTTCACCACTTGAGTACATCTCCGTAAAGTGAAGTTTTTTATTAACTTGCCATAATATTATATCAACTTTCGCTCGGTTTGTCAATACTTTTTTTGCAAAAAGAGTGGAAAAATTTCTGCTTAATATCCGATAATACTATGACATTAGCAATAATAGCCGAAAAAATTCAAGTTTTTCTTTTTTTAAAAATATATTTGAAATTTTTTCCTTCATTTATTTATATATAATTAAAAATTTTCTAAAATTTTTATAAAAGTTAACAAAACCGATGAATAATGTGGTATAATATTATGAAGAAATATGTGCGGGAGTGTCTTACTATCCCGATAATTTACCATGGAGAGCTTTATGTTCGGTTACGTTAAGCCGGTGGTCGGCGAGCTACTGGTGCGAGAGCACGAGTTTTATAAGGCCACCTACTGCGGCATCTGCCGCGCTATGAAAAAGCATACCGGTTTTCTTTCAAACGTCACCCTGTCCTATGACAGCGTTTTTCTCGCTCTGGTGCGTATGCTCTACATACCTGACTGCGATTTTGCGGCAGAGCAGAGAAGATGTGTAGCCCACCCGACGAAAAGGCGTCCGATGCTTAAAGAAAACTCTGCAATAGAATACACCGCACGCGCCTTTGCGGTGCTTACCTATTATAAGCTGAAGGATGATCTCTCAGACGAGCGCGGTCTTAAGCTTCTAGGAGCGACAGCAGTTCGTCCTATTGCCTCGTCGGCAAATAACCGCGCCTCGCTTGACGGTCTTTCAACTATAGCGAAGGATCGGCTTGATAAAATTACCGCCCTTGAGAAGGCAAACTGTAGAAGTGTTGATGAGCCCGCAGGTCTTTTCGGCGAGCTGCTTGGCGAAATATTTGCCTTCGGACTTCCCGAGGAGGAGAGGCTCGTGCCTTACGAGGTGGGAAATCATCTTGGCAGGTTTATTTACGCTGCCGATGCCGCTGAGGACTATGAGAAGGACAGAAAAGAAGGGAAGTACAACCCTTACGTTCTCCTTTACGATGGCAAAGATCTTACGAAGGAAAACAGAGAAAGCATAAAATGCGCTTTGATCCTTGAGTGCAAAAAAATTGAGGCGGCAGTAAATCTTCTGCCCTTTGGCACAAGAGCAACGATAGAAAACATCATTAATAATATAATATATCTCGGTCTCGTCAAGAGAATAGAATTCCTTGACGGTGACGGGAACAGAGAAAAATCCGAGGAGGAGAAAAGTCAGTGAAGGATCCATATTCTATACTCGGCGTTTCAAGTGATGCCACCGATGAGGAGGTAAAAAGCGCCTACAGAGCCCTTGCAAGAAAATATCATCCCGATAATTACGGCGACGATAACCCCTTGAAGGACCTTGCCAACGAAAAAATGCAGGAGATTAACTCGGCTTACGACGAGATCCAGCGTATGCGCTCGGCGGGAGGATCGTCATATAAGGGCAACGGCACATATTACCAGAGCTACAGCGGAACCGGAAGCACCTCGGGCGTTTATTACGAAATAAGAAATCTTATAAATTCAAAACGCTTCCACGAGGCTGAGCGCCGCATCGCAGAGATTCCAATCAGCGACCGTACGGCAGAGTGGCATTACCTTAACAGCGTTTTGCTTATGCATCGCGGAAACGTAAACGACGCTATGCGCGAGCTTGAAATGGCCTGCAGTATGGAACCCGGAAATATTGAGTACCAGAAGGCGAAGGAGATGTTTAACACCGGCGCCCGCGGCTATGGAAGCACCTATTACGGCGGTGGCTACAGACGACGCTCCTCGTCGGACGACGCATGCGACTGCTGTATGAATCTTATCTGCCTTGACTGCCTCTGCGAATGTCTTGGCGGCGACCTTATACGCTGTATATGAGTCAGACGAAAAAGGTCACTCTGTCGGCAATGACGGTTGCCCTAGGCACCGCTATGATGATCGTCGGCGCAGTTATAGAGGTGCTGGATCTTTCGGTCTGCGCACTCGCCTCAATGCTGGTGGTGTTCATCTACCTTGAGATCGGCTCTTATTACCCCTGGCTCGTCTGGATATGTACCTCTCTTGCCACGGCGCTTCTTTATCCCGGCAGTATAATCTGGGCGGAATACGCCCTCGTTTTCGGTATCTATCCGCTGATAAAAGCATATATTGAAAGGCTTCCGAAGTGGAGCTGGCTTATAGTAAAGCTTCTTTATATCAACATCGTCGTATGGGTAATTTTCCTTATTTGCGAGAAGCTTCTCGAAATTCCCTTCTTCGGGGAGGAGACCTTGGGTATGAAGATAGCCGTATACGTGCTGATGAATATTGCCTTCGTAGCCTTTGATTTCTTCATCACGGTAATGGTTCGTTTTTACTATGACAAAATTAGGCCGAGATTTAAGAAATTTCTTAAAAAATGATAAAAATGTAAAGATTGGTAGTCAAAATATGACAAAAGTAGGCTTTGTATCACTTGGTTGCTCGAAAAATCTCGTTGACACCGAGGTGATGCTTTATAATCTTCACTCCGCCGGCTTTGAGATCACTCCCAATGAGGAGGAGGCGGAGATAATAGTTATTAACACCTGCGGATTTATCGAAAGTGCAAAGCAGGAGTCAATAGACAATATTCTTGACGCTGAGCAGCTTAAGGAGTGGGGTAAGTGCCGTCACATTATCGCTACCGGCTGCCTCGTTGAGCGTTATCGCGAGGAGGTTATGCGCGAGCTACCCGAGGTCGACGCTCTGGTAGGTATTGGAAGCCTCGATGACATTGCTGAGGCCTGCAAGGCGGTAATGCGCGGTGAAAAGTACGTGTCCTTTAAGGATAAGGAGACCGCGCCTCTCGGAGGCGACAGAATAATTACAACCGAGCCTCACACTGCCTATATAAAGGTGTCGGAGGGTTGTGATAATCTCTGTACATACTGCGCCATTCCTCTGATCCGCGGCAGACACAGAAGCCGCCCTATCGAGGATATCGTTGCCGAAGCAAGGGATCTGGAGGCTATGGGTGTTAAGGAAATTAACCTTATCGCTCAGGATACTACGAGATACGGCCTCGACCTTTACGGAGAGTACAGCCTTGCAAGACTGGTGCGCGCTATAACCGAGGGTACGACCATTCCGTGGATACGCCTTCTTTATTGCTATCCCGACAAGATCACTGATGAGCTTATTGACGAGCTTCGTACAAACGACCGCCTTCTTAAATATATGGATATCCCTATCCAGCATATCTCTGACTCGGTTCTTAAAAGAATGAACCGTCACGGCGGCACGGCTCTAATTATGGATGCTGTAAAGCGTCTTCGAGAGAGCGTTCCGGGCATAATTCTCCGTACCACCGCAATGGTCGGCTTCCCGGGCGAGAGCGAGGAGGACTTTTCCGAGCTCTGCGAGTTTGTTAAGGAGGCGCGGTTTGACCGCTTCGGTGCCTTCACCTTCTCACCGGAGGAGGGAACCTTGGCTGCCGAAATGGACGACCAGATCGACGAGCAGGTAAAGCAGGACAGATATCACGTCCTGATGCAGACTCAGCTTACCGTAGCCGAGGAGAAGAGCGCGGGAAATGTTGGCAAAACTATGACTGTTCTAACCGACGGCTTCGACACGGTTGCCGAGGTATATTACGGACGCTCCTATGCCGATGCGCCTGATGTTGACGGTAAAATATATTTCAAGTCGAAAAGAAGGATCAATCCCGGAGCCTTCGTTGAGGTAAGGATCACCGAGGCTATGGATTACGATCTCATCGGCGAGGTCATCGTTTAAGAGGTTACAATTATGAAAAAATCATCTTTAAATATTCCGAATACACTATCTATTATCAGATGCCTTCTGGTTCCCGTGTTCGTCGCGGCGCTTCTATTTATGCGAGATATGGGTATCTGGGGCTACATAGTACCTGCGTTGGTCTATATTTTGACCGGACTTACAGATATGCTTGACGGCAAGATCGCGAGAAAGTATAATCTTGTCACTGACTTTGGAAAGTTCATTGATCCTCTGGCGGATAAGTTTATGGTGCTTTCATCTATGATCGCCATTCTTGTATGGATGCTCCTTCGCGGAGAAACCACGCTCGCCCTCGTTTTCGTATGGGTTGTGCTTATTATTCTTCTTCGCGAGCTTGGTGTAACAAGCCTCCGCCTTGTAGTAGCGGGTAAAAGCGGGATTGTGGTTGCCGCATCGATGCTCGGTAAGATTAAGACTGTATCACAGATGGTCGGCACGGTGGCTATTATCGTCGAGCCGCTGTTTGTCCTTCCCATATTCACCGAATATCATATCCTCTCCTACTTCTGTATGGCGGTGATGGCATTTACCACGATCTTCTCAGGTCTCGATTATCTGAAGGCATATATGCCTCATATAGACTCGAATAAATAAATTTATTAGCAGTTAAAACGTTAAAGAGCCCTCCAAAAGGAAGGCTCTTTTGATTTTGTTTGATTTACTTCTGGGAAATAGCCGCCGATACGACAGCACCCACCTGCTCTGCGAGAGAGTCGGGGCTTATTTTTTTGCCATCTCTCAGCCAGTTATAAACTGTGGTAGCAACACCGCCCGCACACATGCTTGCGGTCACCTCAACCGATGCAGAGAGCTCCATTCCGTTCTCCACGCTCTTGCGTAGTCTGTCACAGGTATCCTTGTAATTCTGATCCACGATAATAGACATTACGATAGGGAACATATTGCTCTTGTAAATATTGTCTATAGCTGCTGAATGCTCGGTTATGAACACGATAAGCCGCTTTGCATAAGCAACGTAATAATCGGCGGTAATCGTCTCACTTTCAGGCTTCCAAAAATGTCTGTCGAATCGCCCTCTGAGCTCGCCTATGTAGGATGTCAGAAAATCAAATTTATCTGAGTAATGCTTATAAAACGTGGCACGTCTGATTCCCGCAACGTCGCAAAGCTCGTTTATTGTAATTTCATCAAGAGGCTTCTCGCCCAACATATGCATAAAAGCATCGGCCAGAGCCTTTTTCGTTCTTCTAACTCGGAGGTCTTCTCTATCAGACATTTGTACTCACCTTTCGGATAGTATTGGCATTTATTATACATCTTTGCTTACCTTTTGTCAAGCCTTTTTATAAATAATTCATTGGGGCGCCGCATTTTCTAAACAAAAACAAAAATTTTTATAATATATTCTTGATTATATTTCTCGTTTGTGATATGATATTTGAAACAATATTTTTGTAATTTACCAAAAAGGAGAAAGATATGTCTGTTAATAATCAAAAAATTATTGAAGAAATACTCGGCATTGCCACGTCCACCGGCGCGGATTTTGCCGAGGTCTATTGGGAGCTTACGAGAAACGGTAATATTACACTCCTCGGAGGTAAGATCGATGCTATAGCAGATAATACGGTATCGGGCGTAGGTATCCGCGCCTTTCTTGGAACGAGAACGGTTTACGGCTCGACATCCGATCTTTCAAGAGAGGGACTTATAAAGTGTGCCAGATCCGTGGCGGAGGCTATGGGAGAGGGAAGAGCAGAGAAAAATATAGTTCTTCGCCCCACCGCAGTTACCGATATTCATCCGGTTAAAATAAATCCCACCACGGCGGATATCAAGGTCAAGTGCGACCTTCTCCGCCTTGCAAACGATGCGGCAAGGGCATACGACAAACGTATCGTGCAGTCTGTAGGCAATCTTATCACCGTCGATCATACCATACAGATAGCAAATACCGAGGGGCTTTTTAAGACCGACCGTCACGTGCGAACCAGAATGGCGGTAAGTGCGGTAGCTTCCTCCGGCAGCGAAAATCAGAACGGCTCCTGCTCTCCCGGACGAGGTATGGGACTTGAGGTGTTCGACCTCTTCCCGCCTGAGGAGATCGGAAGAACTGCCGCGGCTCAGGCTATTACTAATCTTGAGGCGGATTATTGCCCTGCGGGACAGATGCCGGTTGCAATTGAAAACGGCTTCGGCGGAGTTATATTCCACGAGGCCTGCGGTCATTCGCTTGAGGCAACCTCTGTCGGCACCGGACGCTCGCAGATGTGCGGTAAACTGGGACAGAAAATAGCAAATGAGAAGGTAACCGCTATAGATGACGGTACTATTCCTAACGCATGGGGCTCGGTTAATATCGACGACGAGGGTAATCCTACTCAGCGTAACGTGCTTATCGAGAACGGCGTGCTGAAGTCCTATATGGTAGACCGTCTTGGCTCTCGCAGAATGGGTATGCCCATGACCGGTAACAGCCGCCGTCAGAGCTACACCTTCGAGCCTACCTCAAGAATGACAAACACCTTTATTGATAACGGTCCCGACAAGAACGAGGACATTATTTCATCTATCGAATACGGTCTTTACGCAAAATCTATGGGCGGCGGCTCTGTAAATCCTCTGACGGGTGCGTTCAACTTTGCTGTAACTGAGGGTTATATCGTAAGAAACGGCAAGATATGTGAGGCGGTAAGAGGCGCATCTCTTATCGGTACCGGTTCTGAAATCCTTCAGGATATTGATATGGTAGGCCAGAACCTTGCAACCGGTCAGGGTATGTGCGGAAGCTCCTCGGGCAGTGTTCCCACCGACGTAGGTCAGCCGCTTATCCGTGTGTCCAAAATCACCGTAGGAGGTCGATAATATGAACTACGAATTACTCAAAAAAACAATAGAAAACGAGGCTGCAAATCAGGGCCTTTCCGAGTATGAAATATATTATATGTCTACCGAGGAGCTTACGGTTGACACGCTTAACAAAGAACCTAACTCCTTCTCGTCAGGCAACAGCGGCGGAATCTGCTTCCGAGTTCTTTACGACGGTAAGATCGGTTACGCGTCAAGTGAGCTTATGGAAGAGGAGGAAATGAAGTCTCTCGTTTCCAGAGCGAAGGACAATGCCATTGCAACCGAGAAGGTCGACACCGTCGGTATTTACAAAGGCTCGGAGTCCTATGCTGAGCTTAAAAATACAGATTTTACCGCCAGCGGCGCAGGCGAGCTGAAAAGGCTTACAGCATCTCTTGCAGAGGAGATATATAACGCAAGCGATAAGGTTACCGGCGGAACGGCTACCTACGGCATTACCGCAGGCTTTGAGGTGCGCCTCTCCAATTCCCACGGACTTGATCTTGAGACAAAATGCGGTATTAACGCTCTTGAGCTTGGCGCGGTCATTTGCGACGACGGAAAGTATGAAAGCTCTTACGATATAAGAGAGCTTAAAGGAGAGATAGATCTTAAATCGCTTGCTAAGGAGACTGTTGATGATGCAATTCTCAAGGCAAATGCGAGCCTTGTAGAGTCGGGCAAATACAGTGTCGTTCTCAGCGCAAAGCAGATGCGGACTATTCTCTCCGCCTACGTCTCCGCATTTTCTGCAAAAATGGCGCAGATGGGCATGTCGCTCCTTGCAGGCAAGGAAGGCGAGAAGGTTGCCTCTGATATCGTAAACATCACAGACGACCCGATGCGAGAG
>SVTZ01000104.1 GCA_015063525.1 Oscillospiraceae bacterium | reverse complement strand
CAGCGTAGAGGTTCTCCTTACAGAATACGAGGGTACGAACAGTCTTACCGGTTCCGTTAGGAAGAACAACCGCGCCTCTGACCTGCTGGTCAGCGTGACGGGAGTCAACACCGAGACGTACGTGAAGCTCGATGGTTTCATCGAACTTAGCCTTAGCGGTCTGGCAAACGAGAGCAAGAGCCTCGTCGCTGTCATACTGCTTGTTCTTTTCAATAAGCTTTAAGCTTTCATTATACTTCTTGTTAGCCATTTCTCATTACCTCCCTTAAATCACTCTTCGACAGTGATACCCATGGAACGAGCGGTTCCGGCTATCATGCTCATTGCGGTTTCGATGGAAGCAGCGTTGAGGTCGGGCATCTTTGTTTCAGCTATCTGGCGAACCTGCTCCTTAGTTATGGAAGCAACCTTAGTCTTGTTAGGCGCGGCAGAAGCAGTCTCAATACCTGCAGCCTTCTTGATAAGAACGGGAGCAGGGGGAGTCTTGGTGATGAAGGTGAAGGAACGGTCAGCGTAAACCGTGATAACGACGGGGATGATAAGACCCATCTGGTTCTTGGTTCTCTCGTTGAATTCCTTAGTAAATACGGGGATAGCTACGCCGTGCTGACCAAGAGCAGGTCCTATAGGCGGCTGGGGTGTTGCTTTACCTGCGGGTATCTGAAGCTTTATATACCCGGTGATCTTCTTTGCCATTTTAAAAATCCTCCTATGTGGTTATTAATTCGGGAGACTTTCTCTCCCTCCCACGTAATAATGCGGTTTTTAGTACTCCGCAAAACTGATTTAGCATTAGATAATGCGCTCGATCTGATTTGATTTGAGATCGACGGGAGTGCTTCTTCCAAACATGGAAGCGAGAACCGTAACAGTCTTCTTATCGTCGGATATAGACTGAACGACTCCGGAGTAGTTAGCGAGAGGACCGTCAATAATCTTAACGGAGTCGCCAACCTCATAATCAAGAGTTACCACGGAAACCTCGATTCCCATTCTCGAGACCTCCTCGTCCGTAAGCGGAACCGGCTTGGAACCGGGGCCAACGAAGCCTGTAACACCCGTTATGTTTCTTACGACGTGCCAGTTAGCATCGTTCATAAGCATTTTTACGAGAACGTAGCTGGGCATAAGCTTTGCCTCGTATTCTTTATCACCGTCCATGCGAATTTCAACAGGAACAACGACGTCAACAATCTCGTCCTGAAGCTCGCGGTTTTCGATAATCTTTTCGAGGTTAGCCTTTACCTTGTTTTCGTATCCCGTGAAGGTGTGAACCACATACCAACGTATCTCTGGGATTGCATCGTTGAAATCACTCATCTTTAATCACCTACATTAAAAGAGATTAGCGAGCGCTTCGAGTCCGTTAGAGAAGCCGAAGTCGAGCAAGCCGATAGCGATAGCGGCGACAGCCATAACAACCAGAACCAACAGTGTGCTTGTAAAGGTCTGCTTGCGGCTGAACCAGGTAACCTTTTTGAGTTCACTCTTCATTGTTTTCCAGAATCTCTTCAAAAGAGAACCGATACGGGCGAAGAAGCCCGGCTTCTTTTCATCCTTTGATTTCTTCTCGGATTTCTTTGCTTTCTTATCGTCTGCGCTTACGTCAGACACGGAATCGGTAGTCTCGATAGCTTCCTCGGTTACTTCAGTAGCCTCGGTTACCTCGGACTCCATATCCTTCATTTCTTTATCTGCCATTATTTCCCCTCCTTATTTGGTTTCTTTGTGGGGAGTGTGCTTGCGGCAGAAACGACAGTACTTGCTCATTTCGAGTCTGTCAGGATCGTTTTTCTTGTTTTTCGTAGTATCGTAATTGCGCTGCTTGCATTCCGAACATGCCAAGGTTATTTTTACTCTCACTTGGTTGCACCTCCTGGATTTTTGATTGAAACGGTAAATACCGTTTTTATTCTCCCTCAGTGGAAAAAACTTGCACACAAAAAAAGCCTCTCCACAGAGGTAAATCTATTGTATCACAATTATTTTGTTTTGTCAATAGTTTTTGTAATATTTTTTTATATTTTTATTTTATATAGATAATGTAGCATTTACAGAAAAATTTATTGAAAACTTTCAAAAAAGTATTGACAAGTTAGAAAAGCCGTATATAATGTTCCTCAATTATGAAATATGAGAAATTCGTATATTCATAATAATAAATTTAAAAAGGTCGGAAATGCCGACCAAGGAGGAAAAAGAAGATGACAGCAGCGGTGGATGAGCAGTATATGCAAGCCTACATGAAGGGCTATATGGAAGGGATTAAGGCCGAGCGAGGTGAGGCTGAAAAGCCTTACCTCAACGTCGAGGATGTTCGCGCCCGGTATGGCGGCATTGGAAAGCCCAAGGCGTTTGATATCATGAATGCAGTGAGGCATTACTGTAACGGCGGTAAGCTAAACCACAACGGAATGATATTACGCTCTGAGCTTGAGTATTGGGAGTCCATAGTGGAGAAGCGGTATATTGAGCGTCTTGGTGATAACAGAAAGACAAGATAGTCCGTCTTGATGAAAATGCGGCAAGGAAGCTCATCGGCAAGATAAAGGATATGAAGGCGGCAATAAAGTCGCTTGAAAGCAAGGAGTCAAGAGAGAAGTATAGAAGACTCAGACGTGCTGAAAAGCTATTCTTGCAGGCGGCTGAGCAGGCGGGAAATATAGATCTTGCGAGATATATTCAAAGCAACCTTGAGGATGAGGAAGAAAAAGAGGTACAGGCGTCGTATATAAATAAAGAAGAGCTTACGCATGTCTCTGCATCTGACCAAGTTAGCCGCCAGCTCACGTCCGAAACGTTGCATACTTCTCGCTCTTCTAATTTTTAGAACATAAAGGTGTACAAAAAAACTTAGTGGTAAAAGCTACAGTCATACAAAAAACCGACCTCATTTTTGAGGCCGGTTTGCGATTTTTAATTGACAAATGCTTATTTTGTGATATAATAAAGACAGTTAGATAAGTTATTGACTCGTTTCAGAGCTTTGGGAAAATATAGTGCATCGGTATTCCGTTATCATACAGTGGCTTGGTTTCGCCGACTATCAGCGGGCGCAGATAAGCAAGTCCTGCCTCGGTTATACCGTTTCCGTCATTATTTATATACTCGCTTGGCACTGACTTTACCATGTTTGCGATAGACTTTATATCAAACGTCTTGTATTCGGTTTCATAGGGTTCATCGCTTTTTCTGACGATACCTGCCATTACACCGGTTTCGCCGCATAAAGCGCGCTCAACAGCGTAAGAGCCTACGCCAAAGCTTTCGGTAATATCGGTAAGTGAGCCGATATGTGAAGCGCAACGCTGAGGAGTATTAAGCTCAACTGAACGAACCTTGCAGCCGAATTTGTCCTTAATTCTGCGCTCAAGCACCTTTGCGGCTCCCGATAGCTGAACGTGCCCGAATTTGTCAAGATTTGTGGAGTCCGCGCCTATATACGTTCCGTCAGCAAGACGGACACCCTCAGAAACAGCAATCAGGACATCGGGGTGGCTTTCCCATACTTTTTCAATATCTTTATATACTTTTTCGTATGATAAGGGAAGCTCAGGGAGATAAATAAGGTCAGCTCCCTCGGTATATTTTGTCTTGGAAAGAGCTGCCGAGGCTGTAAGCCAGCCTGCGTCTCTGCCCATTACCTCAACAATTGTAACGCATTTTTGCGTATAAACCGCGGTATCACGGCGAAGCTCGGCAAAAACTGTTGCA
>SVTZ01000103.1 GCA_015063525.1 Oscillospiraceae bacterium | reverse complement strand
GGTCGATCCTCTTGATTCCACCTCGAGAATACTTGCTCCCGAGGTCGTAGGCATCGAGCATTACGAGGTTGCCTCTAACGTTAAAAAGATCCTTCAGAGATATAAGGAGCTTCAGGACATAATTGCTATTATGGGTATGGAGGAGCTTTCCGAGGAGGACAAGGTCATCGTTGCGAGAGCGAGAAAGATACAGAGATTCCTCTCTCAGCCCTTCTCTGTCGCAGAACAGTTCACGGGTATGGAGGGTAAGTACGTTCCCTTAAAGGAGACTGTCAGAGGCTTCAAGGAAATACTTGAGGGTAAGCACGACGATCTCCCAGAGTCGGCATTCCTCTTTGTCGGTACTATCGAGGAGGCTATCGAGAAAGCAAAAAAAATTAAGGCAGAGGGTTAAGGAGGATCTCGGATGAACACCTTCCACCTTGACATAGTTACCATATACGGTAATTTCTTTTCCGACGAGGTTGAGAGCCTTCTCGTCCACACAGATGACGGCGACGTTGAGATCCTTGCGGGACACGCCGATTTTCTTGCCGCGGTAGCAACCGGCAGAGCGAGAATACTGAAGGACGGCAAGGAGCGATTTGCCTCCTGCTCGGGCGGCTTCATTTCGGTAACGAAAAGCGGCGTAAAGCTTGTAACGAACACCTTCGAATTTGCCGACGAGATCGACCTTAACCGCGCAAAGGCGGCAAAGGAAAAAGCAGAACGCGCCATCGAGCGAGCAAAAAACGACCGCGAGATAAATCTCGCGAAGGCAAAGCTCACAAGAGCTATCAACCGTATAAATATCGCGGAGAAAAAATAACTCAAAAAAGCGGGCATCAAACCCGCTTTTTTGTATTGATATAGACAGCATAAAAAAGCAACGGCAAATGTTACGCAAAATAACAAATTAAAGCCGTTGCTTTTGTATTTATTTAATCTAATTTTGGAAAAGCTATACTCTCTCGCCCGCAAGATAGACACTCTCGACCGAAAGGTCGGGAGTAACGATGACAAGGTCTGCCCTCTTACCTACCTCAATAGTGCCTCTGTCGGTATATCCCATAACACGGGCGGGAGTCTTTGACATCATTTTTGAAACCTCCTCGATAGGCGCTCCGCCAAGGTTGACCATATTCCAAAGAAGTCTGTCTGTCGTAGCAACGCTTCCGACAAATGCCTGACGGTCCATCATTTTACCGACGCCGTCCTCAATAATTGCGGGAACACCGTCCTCGCGTCTGCCCGAAACGAACTCGGTTCCGTCGGGTAGTCCCGCGCCGCGGATACCGTCGGTGATAAGGCATATCCTGTCAGCGCCCTTGCACTTATAGATAAGCTTTAGAAGGCTATGAGGAAGGTGCTTACCGTCGCAAATGACCTCGACTGTGAGTCTGTCATCGTAAAGTCCCGCCTCAATGCAGCCTGCTACACGGTATGCATTCACTCTGACAACGCCACGCATTCCCGAATAAAGGTGAGTCACAAGAGTATACCCCTTATCAACAGCCTCAAGCATCGTGTCAAAGTCACAGTCGGTATGCGCCGCGGCAACAACGATTCCGCGCTCCTTTCCCTTGAGTCCGACCTCGTAACCGGGATCGACCTCCGGAGCCGCGCTGATACGCTCGACAAAGGGATATTTATCTAATATTCTCTCAAGATTTTCTTTAGAGGGCTTCGACATTTTGGAAACGTCCTGCGCTCCGCACTGCGCCGCGCTGAGCCAAGGTCCCTCAAGATGAACTCCGTGAAGAGTTACTCTATCATCCCCGAGAAGAGCAAATCTGTCAAGAGCGGCGAAGATCGCCTCGTCGGTATCGGTCATTGTGGTTGCGACAAGAGTTGTCGTACCGTGAGCAAGATGATATCTTGATATCTTTCGCATCTCATCAGCAGTCGCGTCCATAAAATCGTAGCCGCCGCCTCCGTGGCAGTGAATATCTATGAAGCCCGGAAGAAGATAGTTCCCCATCAAATCAACTGTTTGGACCCCAATGACCTTCTGTGCACCGACGTACTCGATAATATCCCCATCGGTTCTTACCACGCCGCTGTCAATTATCCCCTCGGGAGTAACTACCTTAGCATTAACAAACTGTCTTTTCATAATAGTCTCCAAAACATAGTATTTTGTAAATTTTAGTTGTCATTATATGTCATTCCAACCCATTTTTTCGGTCTCTTCCATAATCGCTTTCCAGAAAAGCTCGGGATCAAAAACGTGCCCCGATTCAGAAACGGTTAGACTGACGTTATCAGCACAGCCTGCCAGAGAAAAGATCTCTCTCGCGAGGTTATATCCTTCCACAACGCCTTTGATCGGAAAGATATCATCATTTCGTCCTGTCATAATACCAAGATGTCTCGGAGCAATAAGTCCGCAAAGATCACCCATCTCAAAATAATTACATATAGCGGGAATGTAATTACACACACAATGGTGAATATCCATAATAGAATCACGGTAAGTACAAAACGCGCCGCAGGATACGGCATAAGAAATACGCTCGTCATAGCACGCGGCATAGAAGGATGCCGTTCCTCCGCCCGAATGACCGAGGATCATAATTCTTTCTTTGTCAATACCGTATTCGGTAAAATGGTCAAGCGCATCTATCGCTTTGCTCGTATCGTACGCTCGCTCCCCCGCGACAGTTCTGCCGAGGTTCAGAGCCGTAAGCGCGGTTATTGCGCAAGGGTGAATAGTAGGGTCCGGATATCTTTTCGACTGTCTTTCTCCCATTCCGCGCATCTCTATGCAAAGCGCGGCAAATCCCCGCTCTATTGCCTGATACGCATGTGCGGTATGCGGTTGGAATCTTTCGTCGCCCGGATTTTTGTGTTCTCCGATAGAATGATGAAATCCTCCGGTATGCCCCTGAAGGCAGATCACGACAGGATGCTTTTCCCGCCCGTCCTTCGGAATAAGAAGATAACAGGGGACGAATGCCCCTCTTTCACTCTCAAAGCTAAAGCGTATTTTGATATAAGAATCATAATCCGCTCGCTCCTCTACAATAAGGTTCAAAGGGCAGTCGTTTTCTTTTATCTTATCAATACAAAGAAGTTCGATAAACTTTTTTCTAGCTTCCTTTTTCCACTCGTTCAGATCCTTTTCCCGAGAAAAGCCGAGTGAGGGCTTTAATTCATTTATAACTATCTCGTGACAAAGATCACCGTCAATTGCTCTTCTCATAAAAAACCTCGTTCTATGCAAATAATTATTTACCAGATAATCAACAATATCGTAATAGAGACAGCCAAAGCTATGCTTCCGATAACGAGAATTACTATCGAGCTTCTGTTAAAGCCTGTATTTCCTTTACTGCCACCGGATGTGATCCTTGCCTTGCGAAGCGCGGTGACGACGGGCTTATAAAGAAGCATCGCAACAGAGGCATTTAAAATCGACTTAGCGAGATTAAAGGGTAAAAGCACCTTTGGTAAAAGGTCAATTACTGTTTCGGTCGCGGCTACCTCGGGCATACCAACAAATTCAACAAGATAGATCGGCGTAACGAAGCTGTTAAGAAGAAGCATTACGCCAGTAGTTGCGATAACAGCAAACAAATATCCGACAAGCGCACCGTTCAGTGTCCTTTTATATTTATATATCAAAGCGGCAGTAAGTGAAAATACCGCGGAAGAGGCAAAATTCATAACAAAGCCATACCACGCCGTTGTACTGAAGGTTAAAAACTCAATAAAAGCGGCGATAAAGGCGATAAGTACGCCACAAACAGGG
>SVTZ01000102.1 GCA_015063525.1 Oscillospiraceae bacterium | reverse complement strand
ACCGTATCCCTTTTCCTCAACGTCGGCAAGCGCTGAGGCAACCTTCTCGTATTTTCTTTTTACGTCAGCAAGCTCGCGTATTACGGAGAGCAAGTCGCCCTCGCTCTTTATATCAATTCCGGATAGCTCGCTTATCGTAGCGTAATATTCGCTTTTTGGTAGAGGCAGGCTTAGCTCAGCTTCGCCCTCGCCTGCGTTTATTAATGACGTTTCTACACCCTCAACTGCGCTTACGGCAGCTTCAATGTCGCCGAGCTTGCGTACCCTATCCGACACTGCGGTTATCTTATCCATAATACCGCGGGTTATTCTGTGCTCATCGGGCAGAGCCGTCACCCAGTCGGGAAGAGCAAATGACAGAGTCCTTACAGGAAATTCCCCGAGCACAAGACTCAGAATTTCTCTTATATCATCTGCGTTTATTTTATGGCAGGATACGAGTGCGACGGGAGCACCGTATTTTTCTTCAAGGTCGGCTGCCAGTGCGTGAGCCTCCTCGCTTTCAGGCTCAGCAGAGTTGAGAACGATAGCAAACGGCTTGCCAAGAGCCTTAAGCTCGCCGGCTACACGCTCCTCGGCTTTTATGTAAGATGCCCTCGGTATATCGCATATAGTGCCGTCAGTAGTAACGAGCATACCAATAGTTGAGTGCTCGCCTATTACCTTGCTCGTGCCGAGCTCAGCAGCCTCGGTAAACGGCATTGCCTCCTTTGACCAAGGAGTCATTACCATTCTCAAGCTACCGTCCTCCTCACCGCCAAGCGCGCCCTCGGTCATATAGCCAACGCAGTCGATAAGCTTTATGTTGAATTCGGTCCCATCGCCAAGAGAGATGCGAACCGACTCGTCCGGGACGAACTTAGGCTCTGTGGTCATAATAGTTCTTCCTGACGCTGATTGAGGCATCTCGTCAAGGGTGCGTTTTTTATCGTACTCGTCCTCAATATTAGGTAATACCACGCTGTCTATAAAGCGATGAATAAAAGTAGACTTTCCCGTCCGAACAGGCCCTACGACGCCTACGTAAATATCACCGCCGGTTCTTTTTGCTATATCTCTGTATATGGAATTGTCAGCCATAGTGAAATCCTCCAAAAAACATCTTTTACCAAACTATATGATAAAAAAGCCTTGAATATGCGAAAAAAACATCCGCCGCGCAAAAAATGCGCGGCGGATGCAAAACTTGTTTAATTAAGCCTTACCTGCTGAGCCGAAGAGAGCGATTTTCTCTCTTACGGTTTCCTTGATAGCCTCGCACCCGGGCGCGAGGAGCTTTCTCGGGTCAAATCCCTTGCCCTCAAGGTCCTTTCCTGCCTCAACGTACTTGCGAGTAGCAGCAGCAAAAGCAAGTTGGCACTCGGTGTTTACGTTAATCTTGGAAACGCCAAGAGATATAGCCTTTTTTATCATATCCTCGGGGATTCCCGTTCCGCCGTGGAGAACGAGAGGCATATCGCCAACCTTCTTGCTGATTTCTTCAAGAACCTCGAAGTTCAAGCCTGCCCAGTTAGCAGGGTACTTGCCGTGAATGTTTCCGATACCTGCTGCGAGCATAGTCACGCCGAGGTCAGCAATCATCTTGCACTCGTCGGGGTCAGCAACCTCTCCGCCGCCGACAACTCCGTCCTCCTCGCCACCGATAGCGCCAACCTCCGCCTCAAGAGAAAGACCCTTTTGCTCGCAGAGAGCGACGAGCTCTCTGGTCTTTGCAATATTCTCCTCAATAGGGTAGTGAGAGCCGTCGAACATAACCGAAGAGAAGCCCGCTTCAATGCACTTGTATGCTCCCTCGTATGAGCCGTGGTCGAGGTGCAGAGCAACGGGAACGGTGATTCCAAGCTCCTTAATCATACCGTTAACCATACCTACGATAGTAGTATATCCGCACATATACTTACCTGCGCCCTCGGATACTCCGAGAATAACGGGCGACTTCAGCTCCTCTGCGGTGAGAAGAATGGACTTTGTCCACTCAAGGTTGTTAATGTTGAACTGACCTACAGCGTAGTGACCGGCCTTAGCCTTTTTTAACATTTCCTTAGCAGAAACTAACATTGTTGTATCTCCTTGTTTTTTTATTATCAATCATAAAGTATTATACAAGAAAAGGAAGAAAAAATCAATACCAAAGGCGCAAAAACATTAAAAATATATTGACAAGCATAAAAAACTGTGATAAAATCTAACGGTATCTCGATACAAGGATTTTATTGTGGAATTTTTTGAAATATTTTTGAGTGTGTTAACGACTCTGGTTTCCGTCGTAGCATTGCAGGGAAGAAATATGATATTTATTCTCGTATTTCAGCTTCTTTCGAACCTGCTCGTCGTATTACAGTTTATAATATCTAATAACATTTCTGCAGCGGGAGTATGCATGCTTGCCGTTTTGCAGATTGTTGTTATATTCCTGTTTCAAAGGAAATCGCGAGCATTCCCCGTGTGGCTGATTATCATTTTCATAGTCGGCTATGGTGTTGTAAGCGCTTTCTGCTACGTTTCTCCATACGACCTTATCTCTTTGGCAGCTGCCGTGATGTTTGCGATTTCCGTAGTGCAGACAAAACCTGCAATGTGTCGTTTCTTCGTTTTTTTAAATGCATCCCTGTGGATTGTATTTGATATTCTCAGCAGCTCGTATACGGCAATACCTGTTCACTCTGCAATCCTTCTTTTCAATATCATCTCTATAATAAGGCTTGACCTTGACTTCTGGCGAGAGGCATTTTTGAGAGCGAAGGAAAAGAAAAAATAAAAAAATCAAAGACACCCCTTGCATTTTTTCTTTTTTTGGTATATAATATAGATGTTATGACGGAAGAAAATACGCTAAGCTCATATCAGAGAGTCCGCGGTCGGTGAGAGCGGATATGGCGAGGTGCTTTCCGCTTCCCGAGCATTCGGCGACGAGCCGAGGGGATGTCCCCTTACAGACGCTAAAGTGATGCACGTCGTGCGTAATTTGGGTGGTACCGCGGAGTTATCCGTCCCATTTGGGAGGGATAGCTTTTTATTTTTTCAAGATTACGGTGCTTTCCCCACCGAATATTAAAGGATAAAAATATTTTTCGAAAGGAAAAAAGCTATGATAGACATCAAATTTTTAAGAGAGAACCCTGAGCTTGTGAAAGAGAATATAAGAAAGAAGTTTCAGGATTCGAAGCTTTCCCTCGTTGACGAGGTTGTAGCACTTGACGAGGAGCTTCGTCAGAACAAGAAGAGAGCCGACGACCTTCGAGCCAACAGGAACAAGGTGTCTAAGTCTATCGGTATGCTTATGGGACAGAAGAAGCTTGCCGAGGCGGAGGAGGCAAAGAAGCTGGTAGCAGAGCAGGCGGCGGAGCTTGCAGCTTGCGAGGCTCGTGAGGCGGAGCTTGAGGAGAGGGTAAGAAAGATAATGCTTATTATCCCTAATATAATTGACCCCACCGTTCCCATTGGAAAGGACGATACCGAGAACGTCGAGCTTGAGAGATTCGGTGAGCCGGCAGTTCCCGATTTTGACGTCCCCTATCACACCGATATAATGGAGAGATTTGACGGCATCGACCTTGACAGCGCAAGGCGCGTGGCGGGCAACGGTTTTTACTACCTTATGGGAGATATTGCCAGACTTCACTCGGCGGTTATTTCCTATGCGAGAGATTTTATGATTGACCGCGGCTTCACCTATTGCATTCCTCCTTATATGATTAGAGCAGGTGTGGTTACCGGTGTTATGTCCTTTGCCGAGATGGACGCCATGATGTATAAGATTGAAGGTGAGGATCTTTA
>SVTZ01000101.1 GCA_015063525.1 Oscillospiraceae bacterium | reverse complement strand
GATCTCGGAAACGTAGTTGTAAGCCTCCTCAAACTTCTTAACGGTCTTCTGAAGGTCAACGATGTGAATACCGTTTCTCTGGGTGAAGATGTACTCTGCCATCTTAGGGTTCCACTTCTTGGTAGGGTGACCGAAGTGAACGCCTGCTTCAAGCAACTGCTTGATTGTGATTTCGAACATTTTATGTTCCTCCTTGGTTTTTCCGCCATAGCGACATAATACTGCGACGCAAAAAGCTTGCGCACCGGCAGTAAACCTACTCGCTATGTGAGATTTATTTTTGTCTGTCGTTTTGACAGCTGTAATATAATATCATATAATAAAAAAAATATCAAGTGGTTTTGAAAGAAAGTTAAAAGTTTACAAAAAATTCATAATTTATTTTACCTATTGATTTCATTTAGGATTTGTGGTACAATAAGCCAAGCAAAGTTAAGGAGTCTGTTATGACAAGAACAAAAAAGCTATATACCACGGCGGCGGTTGCATTCGTTGCGATTAACCTGATCGCTTTCCTTATATTCTTCATACCTAACTACGTGCTTGAGATCGATATTGGCGAGTTTGAGTACGTCAGAATATTTCTGACAAAGCTTATTGAATTCGCGCTTCCACCTATCGCAGCCGTTCTGATTTACGTCGGCGGCTCCTGCGAAGGCTGGGAACGTGCCATTAAGCGAAGTGCAGGTATTGCGTCGACGAGAGCCGTTTATCTCCTTCCCTACTACTATCTTTATCACATCGCGTACGGCTATGACTCCATCGAGTCCATCGTCCTTTCAATTCTCGTATCCTTATTCGGCATAGCCTTGCTCTTTGGGCAAATTATTCTGCTTTACGAGGCTCTGAGAGTCACCACAAGAAAGGTTGTAAAAAAAGCTCTTATCGACGATCTTCCTCCTATGTATAAGAAGGAGATGCCTAAGGACATAAAGAATATGCTCGACAAAAAAGCTGAGGACAGCCTGAGAGAAATACCCGAAAAACCGGGCATATTTGACTTTTCCGCACCTGTTACAGTGGGAATATTCAGCGCCGTTTTCACCCAGTTTATGATAAGCTTTATTTACGAGCTTGTAGACACTATTGAATATCTTGTCAGCTTCGCGGGATACTACCGCCTCGGTGAAATAATTTACATAACCGTATCCTTCCTTTATATTCTTCTTGAGCTGCTGATAGTTCACGTTGTCTGCTACGCATTAAAAAACAAGCTCTGCAAGAAGGTTCCCGAAAAGGAGAAGGAAAGTGAAAGAGTCGCTTAAGCTTTGGCCTAACTTTACCTTTGACGGCGAAGAGCCGATGCTACATAGATATTCTCCCGAAAACAAACGCGGTGATGGCGCGGTAATAATCTTCGCAGGCGGTGCTTACTCTTGGCGCGCACCTCACGAGGGCGAGTCATATGCTCTAAGACTGAACGAAATGGGAATCGAGGCCTTCGTAGTTGATTACCGAGTTGCGCCCTGCAGATACCCTGCGCCCCTTCTTGATGCATTTAAAGCAATAAGCACAGTCAGGGAAAAGGCAAAGGAATATCAAATTAATCCTAATAAAATCGCGGTAATGGGCTCGTCGGCAGGAGGACATCTTGCGGCTCTCTCGGCCACGCATCACAGCGTAGATATTGCCGACAGTATTCCTAACGCCCAGATTCTCTGTTACCCCGTAACCGATATCGAGTCCCACGAAGGCTCTTACGAGAATCTTCTCGGCGAAAACGTTGATAGACATAAGTCTGTAACTCCCACGCTTTTGGCAAACGAGAAAACTCCGCCCGCCTTTATTTGGCACACCTCGTCGGACCAATCGGTTGACGTTAAGGGCAGTTACAGATACGCGGCAAGGCTTTCCGAGCTTGGAATTCCGGTGGAAATGCACGTCTACCCCATTGGCGGTCACGGCCTCGGCCTTGCAAACGGCCTTCACGGCAGAGCAATCGTGGAATACGTGCAGAGATGGCCCGAGGAGCTCGAAAGATGGCTCAGGCTGATCGGCTGGATAAATCAATAAAAAACGCGCATTTTGCTAACTAATCGTTGCAAAATGCGCTATTTTTATGTTAATCCTTGCATCTAGGACTCTTTTCGATAAGATAAAAATACGGCGAGGTCGGAGAGTTGAGTATATGGAACTCCGAGGCGCAGATGCGGTATTTTGAAAGCGTCTTAAAGTACTCGCGAAGCATATCGCCCTCAAGTGCGCCCTCCTCGTGACCGGGGTAAATGGCAACTATCAGCGCGCCGTCGGGAGCAAGAAGCTCAATTGCCGCCTCAACCGCAGGCATAGTGGTCTCGCGCATTGTAGTAACCGATTTTTTGCCGCTTCTCGGCAGGTAACCTAGATTGAACATTCCTGCCTTTATCGGCCCTTCCACGAATTCCTTAACTCTGTGGTGGGAGGCGCAGATAAGCTCATAGTTTTCGGGAGCGTTGTTAGCCTCAAGATAGGCTCTCGTGGAAATCAGCGCCTCCTCCTGAATATCGAAGGCGTAGACCTTGCCGCCCTCGCCAACGGTTTTTGAAAGGAAGAGCGTGTCTCCTCCGTTTCCCATAGTGAAATCAACGGCGACATCTCCCTCTCCGAGGTGCTCGAGTATAAAATGCTTATGAAGTCCTGTTAAATCTACCATTACTTTTTCATTCTCTCAATCTCTTCGTCCTTCGCGGGCTTTACGAAGGCGGTATAGTTGGTCTTATAGATTACGAATCCCGGCTTTGCGCCTGCAGGCTTCTTAATGTTTTTCACGCGGGTGTAATCAACCGCAACAAGATCGGCGGTAGCCTTTGAATACCTTGCGGCCACCGCTGCGGCCTCGGTGTAATCCCTCTCGCTCGGCTCCTCGCCGTCGCAGAGCATTATTACGTGAGAGCCGGGAATATCCTTGGTGTGGAACCAAAGGTCGCCCTTCCCTGCCATCTTAAACGTCAGATGGTCATTCTGAATATTATTTCTTCCCACTAAAAGCTCGTAGCCGCCGCTTGTTACGAATCTGTGTGGCTGCGATGTCAGCTTTTTCGGGGGTACGTATCCGCGCATTTTCGACGCGTAGCCCGATCTGTAAAGCTCGTCGCGAATCTCGATAACGTCCTGCTCGCATTCGGCGCGGGAAAGGAACTGCTTAACGCTCTCAAGATAACGAAGCTCGCTCTCCCAAAGCTTTATCTGCTCGGCAAGCACGCTCTTTGCGGTCTTACACTTATTGTAAAGCTTGTACATCTTCTGCGCGTTCTGGGAGGGAGAGAGCCTTGAGTCAAGCTTTATCTCAATCTCGGGACAGCCCTCGTCGTAATAATCGACCGTGGTAAAGCTCTCCATTCCCCTCTCGAGGCGGTAGAGATTTGCGGTTATAAGATCGGCGTATTTCTTGTATTCCTCGCCTTTGTCGGCATCAAGAAGAGCCTGACGCTGAATGCCAAGCTTTCGCTCTGTGCGTGCCTCGGCATTGTTTAAAAGAGTGGTAATATCGTGGGCGCGCTGGTGGATATGCTCAAGACGGTCCTTCTCCTCAAAATAGGTGTCAAGCATCGCGGAAAAGCTATCGTAATGCCGCTTGTCCACGTCATCTCCGAGATAGGATATATCCATATAGGAATAATCTATCGGTTTTCCGTTCTCATCAAATACGATGGTGGGCGTATAGCTTTCCTCTATAAGAAGCCTTTGCCAGCTTGAAAATACCGAGTAAAATCTGTCGGGATCAATATTACAGACCGGCGTGTCTGTGTGTCCTGAGGCGCGGTATACCAGCTCCCTTGCTATCTGCGTAGCAATGCCCGAGTAGGTGGAGGTAATAAACTTCTCACCCGTTCGCTCG